>NZ_JBSYGG010000009.1:0-142924 GCF_054121475.1 Salegentibacter profundi | reverse complement strand
GATCCAATGCTTCTTGTTTAGAAAGCAAAAATCAAACTATTATTTTAATTCACACACAACTTTTGAGTTTGATCCATAAAATGGCCAATTGTTGTAACCCGATCCCCGGTGATAAGGTATTTGGATTTGTAACGGTAAATGATGGTATAAAAGTTCATAAAAAAGACTGTCCCAATGCCTTACAACTTCAGAGCAATTATGCCTACCGGATCATTCCGGCCAAATGGATAGATTCCTCTCAACAGGACTTCAAGGCGGTGATCAAACTTACCGGATTAGATAACGTAGGCCTGGTCAGTGCCGTGACCCAGGAAATTTCCAGCAACCTGAACGTGAATATGAAAAAGATCAATTTTGAAAGTCTCGATGGGGTCTTTAACGGTATGATCACCCTGGTGGTTAAAAATAACGCTATTCTCAATAAGATCATCGAGCGGCTTAAAAAAATTAACGGCATAGACAAGGTTAGCCGTGAATAATCCAATATCTTTGTAATCAAATTATGAGCAAAAAAGTTGTAAATAAAAACGATCAGGCTGTCGTAAAAAATGTCTTTACGAAATTCCTGGAGGAAAAGGGCCATCGTAAAACTCCCGAGCGCTTTGCGATATTGCACGAGATTTATAACAACGATGACCATTTTGATATCGAATCGTTGTATATCAAGATGAAGAATAAAAAATACCGTGTTAGCCGTGCCACCCTTTATAATACCATAGAATTGCTACTGGAATGCGGATTGGTAAGAAAACACCAGTTTGGACAAAACCAGGCACAATATGAAAAGTCTTATTTCGACAGGCAACACGATCACATTATACTCACCGACACCGGAGAAGTTATTGAATTTTGCGATCCCAGGATCCAATCTATAAAACAAACCATAGAAGAGGTTTTTGATATAGAAATTAAGAAACATTCTTTATACTTTTACGGCAACAAAAAAACAACCACTTAACCCAATATTACATGGCGGTAGATTTACTACTCGGTCTCCAGTGGGGAGACGAAGGCAAAGGAAAAATTGTTGATGTTTTTACTTCAGATTACGATATTATAGCCAGGTTTCAGGGAGGCCCAAATGCAGGACACACCCTGGAATTCGATGGTCAAAAACACGTTCTACATACTATTCCATCAGGAATCTTTCATGAAAAAACCATTAACCTGGTGGGCAACGGCGTGGTGATAGATCCGGTGATTTTCAAGAAAGAGCTCGAAAATCTGGATAATCACAGTATCGACTATAGATCAAAACTCCTCATTTCCAGAAAGGCCCATTTAATTCTACCCACCCATCGTTTGCTCGATGCGGCTTCCGAGGCTTCCAAGGGAAAAGCAAAAATAGGATCCACCCTAAAAGGAATAGGTCCTACTTACATGGATAAGACCGGACGAAACGGAATTCGGGTTGGTGACCTGGAACTGGAGAACTGGAAGGATAAATACCGCGCACTTGCAGATAAACATGAAAAAATGATCGAGTTTTATAATGTGGATGTACAATACGATCTTGCAGAACTTGAACAGGAATTCTGTGATGCGGTAGAAACCTTAAAAAAGCTTCAGTTTATAGACAGCGAGGCATTTTTGCACCAGGCCCAAAAAGAAGGAAAGACCATCCTTGCAGAAGGGGCCCAGGGCTCCCTACTCGATATTGATTTTGGAACCTATCCGTTTGTCACTTCCTCTACTACGACTGCTGCCGGAGCCTGTACAGGACTGGGCGTAGCTCCGAATCAGATCGGGGAAGCCTATGGAATATTTAAAGCCTATACCACACGTGTGGGGAGTGGCCCCTTCCCTACCGAACTCTTCGATGAGGATGGAGAAACTATGGGCCGGGTTGGCAATGAATTTGGTGCCACTACCGGTAGGGCACGACGATGTGGCTGGCTTGATCTGGTTGCTTTGAAATATGCTGTACAGGTTAATGGTATCACTCAACTCATTATGATGAAGGGCGATGTGCTAAGTGGATTTGAAAAACTCAAGGTTTGTACCGCCTATAATTACCAAGGGGAGAAGATAAAGCACCTACCCTACAATATAGAGGCCGAAAATGTGACCCCTATTTATACGGAGCTCAAAGGCTGGACTGCGGATCTTACCGGAATGACCAAGGCCTCAGACCTTCCTAAGGAGTTTCACCAATATGTGGAGTATCTTGAGAAAGAACTCCAGGTACCCATTAAGGTGGTCTCTGTAGGACCGGATCGAAAACAAACTATATTTCGGTAATCCAACAAAATAACTTCAATCAGGCTGGTTCAAAAAGAACCGGCCTTTTTTTTGCCCCTTAAAGGTAAAAGGAGGACTTTTTAATTAAATCAGGAATTACAATCAATTCTTCCTATTTTCGTTATTTTTGATGAAAATTTCTTCAGCTTGAAAAACGTTTTCATTTATTTTTTTATCGCATTTCTTTCGGGAGGAATTCTCTTTGCCCAGGAAGGGCGAAAGATTGATTATACCAGTGACCGTACTCTTAAGAATGAGGACCGCTATCCCGGAGCGATTATACTGGGAAAAGTCGAAAATCAAGTCTATTTTATACATGAAGGTATTGAAATATGGTGTGACCAGGCCATTCATTACGACCAGGATAACTTTTTTAAAGCCTATGGAAATGTAAGGATGCAACAGGGCGACACGGTAAAGATGCAAAGCGATTACGCCGAATACAACGGCAATACTCAATTTGCCTTCGCCAGTGGAAATGTAAAGATGGAAAGACCGCAAACCACCCTGGAGACCGACAGCCTCTTCTTTGACCGAAAAAAGCAGCAGGCCTATTACCGGAGCGGAGGAAAAGTAACTGACACTGCAAGTGTTCTTACCAGTAATATCGGAAGATATTTCCTTGAAGAGGATAAATACTCCTTTGTTTCAGAAGTTGTTTTGACCAACCCCGAATATATCATCAATTCAGAACAACTGGATTTTTATTCCGAGAGCGGGCACGCCTATCTCTATGGGCCCTCTACTATAGAAAGCGAGACCAGTACGGTCTATTGCGAACGTGGGTTTTATGATACCCGGGGTGATACAGGATATTTTGTTAAGAATTCCCGTATTGATTACAACAACCGCCGGGTTGAAGGAGATAGTTTATACTTTAACCGAAATACCAATTTCGCCTCTGCCACAAACAATATAAAAGTTACCGATACCATCAATAAAAGCCTTGTAACCGGGCATTATGCCGAAGTGTATCGGGATCGGGATTCGGTGTTTATCACCAAAAGAGCCGTTGCTGCCTCCATGCAGGATAATGATTCACTTTTTATTCATAGTGATACTATTATGATCACTGGAAAACCAGATCACCGTGTAATCCGAGGTTATTATGATGTAAGGCTTTTCAAGAGCGATATGAGTGGGAAAAGCGATTCCATTTATACCGACCAGGCCACAGGACTGACAAAACTGATCAATATTAACCAAGGCCCGGTTACCTCGATCAGTGTGCGTCGAAGTCCCGTTTTATGGTCTGGAGAAAGCCAGATGACCGGAGACACTATTCACTTGCAGAGCAATGTGAAAACCGAGGAATTGGATTCCCTGCGAGTCTTTAACAATGCCTTTCTCATTCAAAAGGATAGTATCAAAGGGTACAATCAGGTTAAAGGGCAGGATCTGGTTGGATTATTTGAAAATAATGAACTTTTCCAGGTAGACATCAATAAAAATACCGAGACGCTTTATTACAGCAGAAACAGTGACCAGCAACTCATAGGAATCAATAAGACGCTTTCGAGTTCCATCAGAATTCTCATGAGCGATAGACAAATAGACGACATTTATTATTACCAGAATGTAGACGGCACATTAACCCCGGAAGAAGATTTTCCGCCTAACGCCCGGCAACTGACAGGCTTTAACTGGCGTGGTGAAGAACGCCTGCTGAGTAAAGCGGACCTATTTAAAGGTAAACCCGCTCCTAAGTTAACCCCGATAAGGGGAATCCCACTGCCTGATGAAGCTGAAGAATTTTTTGAAGAAAGAGAAGAAGATGACCTGCTGTTAAATGAAAATTCCAGGTTACGCCCGGAAGATCTTCAAAATAAAAAGAAAGATTCCACAGCCACAAGCGAGGATAGTCTAAGACTTCCTGAGGGATTTCAGGCTAAGAAAACAGATAGCATCAGCCCTGAACAGGATACCAACCAGGCTCCTGATTATAAGACGGAGCAATCCCAATTACAGGAGCAGTTAAAAGAACATAACAGGCAGAAGGTAAACCAAGAAGAAGACCATTGAGGAAGGATTTTTTAAAATATCAGGCGCAGACCACGCCACATCCTTTAGCCCTGGAAGTATCTCATGCTAAGGGCTCTTACATCCATACTACGGATGGTTTAAAACATTTGGATTTCGTAGCTGGGGTGTCCGCCTGCAGCCTGGGACATTGTCATCCCCGCGTGGTAGAAGCTATCCAGGAGCAAACTCAAAAATATCTTCATGTGATGGTTTACGGGGAATACGCTCAAAAACCAGCTGTAGACCTGACTAAATTGCTGGCCCATCATCTTCCGGGGACCCTGGAAAAAACTTATCTAACCAATTCGGGTACCGAAGCCATAGAAGGATCCTTAAAACTTGCGCGCAGGTTTACCGGACGTACAGAGATTCTTGCTGCAAAAAAAGCCTATCATGGCAATACCATGGGTTCTTTAAGTCTGATGGATTATGAGGAACGTCAAAAGCCCTTCCGTCCCTTACTTGGAGATATCGGCTTTATTGGATTTAACTCGGAATCAGATCTGGAAAAAATCACAGAAAAAACTGCAGCGGTGGTCGTTGAAACTATTCAGGGCGGGGCCGGAGTTATCCTGCCTCGAGACAATTATCTGAAAAAGCTAAAGAATCGATGCAATGAGAAGGGTGCCTTATTGATCCTGGATGAAATTCAACCGGGCTTTGGACGTACAGGGCAGTTATTCGGCTTCGAAAACTTTGACGTGATTCCTGATATTGTTGCCATGGGTAAAGGAATGGGAGGTGGAATGCCCATCGGAGCCTTTTCGGCCCCTTCAGAAATTATGGATAGCTTAAGGGATAATCCTAAGATGGGTCATATCACAACCTTTGGAGGACACCCGGTCATAGCCGCTGCGGCCCTGGCCACTTTAAGGGAAATTACCGAAACTGACCTTATGGCAGCGACCCTTGAGAAGGAAAAATTGATTCGCAAAAATTTGGTTCATCCTTTAATAAAAGAAATTCGGGGGATAGGGCTAATGCTTGCCCTTATCCTCCCCTCAGAGCGGATTGCCACTGAGGTCATATTAAGATGCAAGAAGCGCCAACTTATCCTCTTTTGGCTCTTATTCGAGAAAAAGGCAGTGAGGATGACCCCTGCCCTTACCATTTCGAATGATGAAATCCAGGAAGCTTGTGGCATTATTCTTGACGTACTGGAGGAGATTGATAATCAAGAAATAACCTGTTAATTAATTTGTTAACAACAATATAAATTTTAGGGATTTTAACCTGTATTGATTTATAAATTTAGAACTGTAGAAATCCCGTAATTCCCTGTCTATGCAATTAAGCCATAACGACGAAAACAATTTCTCACTCACCCGGTTCGAATCCATGTTAAAAACAAACGATGTATTGTTTTTTGATTCTAACGAATTTGAGAATATTATAAACTACTATCTGGAAAACGGTAAAATTGCCCTTGCAAAGAAGGCTGTAAAACTGGGTCTGGCACAACATCCGAGTTCTACCAATCTCAAACTTTTCAAGGTAGAGATTCTGGTATTTGAAGATAAATTGGATCTGGCCGATGGATTGCTTAGTGAGCTTCAGGACCTGGAATCTTCCAATGAGGAGATCTATATTCAAAAGGCCCAGATCTTTTCCAAAAGGGATCAACATCTAAAAGCCATACAAATGTTGGAAATGGCCCTGGAAAACACCCTGGATGAAGCCGAGGTATATTCCCTGATCGGGATGGAATATCTTTTCCTCGAAAATTTCGAAATGGCAAAGTATAGCTTTATGAAGTGTCTCGAGGCCGATGAAGAAGATTACTCCTCCCTTTATAATATCATGTACTGCTTTGATTTCCTTGATCAAAAAGAGGAGGCCATTGACTATCTGAATATGTACCTGGATAAGAATCCTTACTGCGAAGTTGCATGGCATCAGGTTGGGAAACAGTATTTTGATCTCAAAGAATATCAAAAAGCACTTTCGGCTTTTGATTTTGCTATTATCAGCGACGATAATTTCATCGGAGCTTACCTTGAAAAAGGAAAGGTGCTGGAGAAGCTCGGGCGTTATAATGAAGCCATAGAGAATTACAAAATCACCCTGGAACTCGACGATCCAACTTCCTTTGCTTATCTCCGAATTGGAAAGAGCTTTGAGAAGCTCGGCCTGGATGAGCTTGCCTTAAAACATTATAAGCAGTGTGTTCACGAAGATCCTTTGTTAGATAAGGGCTGGATTGCAATTACCGATTTTTACATTAGAACCAAGAACTACCAGAAAGCCCTCTATTATATCAATAAAGCGATCAGTATTGATGAGGAAAATGTGCTTTACTGGAAACGCTATGCCAAGATCAATAACAGGCTAAAGTTTTATGAAGAAGCTGAACAGGGTTATAAGAAAAGCCTTGAATTAGGTAATTATGAGCTGGAAACCTGGATAAAACGTTGTGATATCCTTGCAGATCTTGGTAAATTTGAGATTGCGGTAAAGAATTTGAACCAGGCCCAGGAGTTTCACCCTGATTCTGCAGAAATAGAATTCAGGCTTGCAGGCCTATATTTTCACCTTAACGAAGGGGATAAAGCTTATTACCATCTTAATAAGGGACTTAAAATTGATGCAGAATATTATATCATCATCGAAGAACTTTTTCCCCAGATCTTTCAGCGTAAAAGCGTAAAAGAAATTATAAATTCCTTTATAAACCTCTCTTAGTAATTTTACTAACTTTGGATGGAATTTATAACTTTCAAGAATGCAGAGAAGCTTCTATGATTACCTTACTATAAGCTTAAAAGGAATGGCTATGGGTGCTGCGGATGTGGTTCCCGGCGTCTCAGGAGGAACAATCGCCTTTATTTCAGGAATTTACGAAGAACTCATCTCTACTATAAGCGGGATAAAACCCTCTTTGATCACAACCTGGCGCCAGGAAGGCTTCCAGGCGATGTGGAAAGCGCTCAATGGCCCTTTTATTATTGCGCTTTTTTCGGGAATCCTGATAAGCCTTTTCACCGTCATGCGGCTGGCTAATTATCTTCTGGAAAACCATCCTATCCTTATCTGGTCCTTCTTTTTCGGGCTGGTGGTCGCAAGTGTATGGTATGTCGGAAGTCAAATACCTCGTTGGAATGTAAAAGTAGTTCTTTCCCTTATAATTGGTGCAGCAATTGCTTTTTACATTGTGTCCTTACCCCCCATGGGTGCCAATACCGGAAACCTTTTTATTTTCCTGGCCGGTGCCATAGCCATTTGTGCCATGATCCTACCCGGGATTTCAGGAGCATTTATTCTGGTCTTACTCGGCGCCTATAAGACCATAACCGAGGCTGCCCACGATTTTGACTTTAAAACCCTGGGGATTTTCGCTGTAGGGGCCGTGGTGGGGTTGTTGAGTTTCTCAAAGTTGCTCAAATGGCTATTTGTGCATTATACCAATATCACATTAGCGGTACTTACCGGGTTTATTGCCGGGTCATTAAACAAAATATGGCCCTGGAAAGAAGTATTGGAAACAGAGACCTATGGCGATAAAGAGATTGTCCTAAAAGAGGCCTCGGTTTTACCATGGAATTTTAGTGGGGAGGCCAGTACCCTTTCTGCCCTATTATTAATGTTGGCCGGCTTCCTGCTCATCTTTCTTCTGGAACGCTTCGCCAGTAAAAATCCTGAACAGGAACATGCAGAAGACTAGAACCCTAACCGATAAGGTACTCCTGGTACTTAAAGGTTTGGCCATGGGTGCCGCCAACAAAGTTCCCGGGATTTCGGGAGGCGTGGTGGCCTTTGTGGCAGGATTCTATGAAGAATTTATCTATTCGCTGCAGAAAATTAACCTAAAGGCTTTTAAATTGCTTATCAATGGTAGGTTTCAAAGTCTTTATCAATATATCAATGGACGGTTTTTGGGCCTACTCATATTAGGCATGCTTATTAGTTATTTCAGTGTTTCTAAGCTTCTGGATCTTCTCATGCTTAAGTATGAACTTTATGTCTGGGCCTCTTTTTTCGGAATGATCATCGGTTCTATCTACTATATCAGTATGGATTTTGAGCAATGGAGCCGGCGTAGCCTGGCTTTTGTCGCTATGGGAATTATGGCAGGACTAGCTATTAGTTTCCTGGAACCGGCAAAAGAAAATGATAACCTCTGGTTCGTATTTTTCTGTGGTATGGTAGGGGTTTCGGGAATGACCCTTCCGGGACTCTCTGGATCTTTTATTCTCATTTTGCTTGGAAATTATGTGTTGCTACTGGTGGATTCGGTAAATGCTCTTTATGATACCATCACTGACCTGCTTTTACTAGATTTCAGCTTTTTAAAAAACCTTGAAAGAATGCGCCTGTTAAAGGTAATGAGCGTATTTGCCTTAGGATCCCTGGCCGGTTTAGTCAGTTTATCCCATCTCCTGGGATTTGTTTTAAAACACTATAAAAAAGATACCTTTGCTACTATTATTGGGTTTATAACTGGTTCCCTTGGGGTGGTCTGGCCATGGAAAGAAAAAATCTATGCCGTAGGATCCGATGGAAAGATCCTGATCGATAGCACCGGGAACAGGATACTGGATAATTATGACAGGTATTTCCCTTCTTTCGGTTCCGCTGAAACATGGCTGGCAATATTCTTTATTATCCTTGGCGCCTTTATGGTGCTGGGTTTAGCCTGGTATGAAAAGAAAAAATCAAAATCAAAATCTCCACAATGAAGACTTACGGCCTTATTGGAAAAAACATAGATTACTCTTTTTCAAGAACCTATTTTGCTGAAAAATTCAAAAGAGAAAATATCGCCGCCGAGTACAAAAACTTTGACCTGGAACAAATCAGCCAATTTCCTCAAATTTTTCAATCCGACCCGGGAATCTCCGGTTTAAACGTGACCATTCCTTATAAACAAACGATAATTCCCTTCCTGGATGAGTTATCTCCCGATGCAGAAAAAATTGGAGCGGTAAATACCATCAAAATTGAAAAGAACCAAAAGTTAACCGGCCATAATACCGATTATATAGGTTTCCGAAATTCCATTGAGCCCTTGCTGGAGGCCCAGGATATAAAAGCATTGATCCTGGGGACTGGAGGTGCCTCTAGAGCCATAGCCTATGCCCTGGAAGAACTTGAAATAGAATTCAAATTCGTTTCCAGGTCTCCCCAACAAGGGCAATTTGATTATACTGAGATCGATAAGAAGGTCTTACAAGAGTATACGTTGATTATCAATTCTACCCCTTTGGGCACTTTTCCACAGGTTGCTAAACACCCTCCTCTTGCTTTTGAACACCTTAACCGTTCCCATTTAGTCTACGATCTGATTTATAATCCCAGAAGCACAAAGCTTATGGATCTAGCCCGCATCCAGGGTGCCCGGGTTTCCAATGGCCTAAAAATGTTGGAGCTTCAGGCTGAAGCTGCCTGGATTATTTGGAACTCCTGAGTCCTATTACTTATATTTTAAATCTATACAAATAAAGCCAATTGTTTGTCCAATTTTAGGGGAGTTACTATCTTTCAGCCTAAATAAATTTTGACGAACCCTAACATTGAAAGATATGTCTCAAGAAGAAAATGAAAAGAAAAAGGAAGAGCTTTCCAACGAAAACCTGCAAAAGACTAAGAATAGTGACGGGGAAGAAAGCCAGGAAAATGTAAAGGAGGAAAATTCATTTTCTAAACCTGAAGACGAAAAGAAAACTGAAGAAAAACAATCCCAGCCATCAGATTCAGAGGAAAAAGAAAGCGAACTGGAAGGAGCAATGGTTGAAGAGGCTACTTCAGGAAAATCTTCCAAAGACAAAGAGATTGCTGATAGTTTGGATGAGTCGATGCTAGAAGATGATGAGCAAACTGACTCAGAGAAACCTACCGAAGATAAAAATACTGATAAAGAAGAATCTTCCAAAGAGGAACTCTTAACGGAAGCTAAATCAGACAAGGAGGTCATCGAAGAAGAAGAAAAAGAGGAAGAAGAGCAAGAAGAAAAGGAGAAGGATACGAAAACTCCAAAAGATGCCCAGGAGGATGTTGATGAGGCGGTTGCAGAAGACAGCGAAGACGAAAGTGCCGGCGAGCGCCATAATATTCCGCAAAAGGATTATCACTCTATGAGCAAAGAACAGCTCGCCGATGAGTTGGAACAGCTATTAAAGTCTGAAAAAGTACAGGCTATTAAAGACCATGTTACTGAAATCCGTACTGAATTCAATGCCAAGTTCGAAGAGGAATTAGAGGAGAAAAAAGAAGATTTTCTAGCTGATGGTGGTAACATAATAGATTTCCACTACTCTACTCCACTAAAAAAACGCTTCAATTCCCTGATTTTTGATTATAAGGAAAAACGCAATAAATATTATCAGCAGCTTAAACAGGATTTGAATAAAAACCTGAAAACACGCCTGGAAATCATCGAAGAATTAAAAGGTTTAATTGATGTAGAGGAAAATATAAACACCACCTACAAACATTTTAAAGAACTTCAGGACCGCTGGAAAGTTGCAGGGCCTATTCCCCGGGATCAATACAATAATGTCTGGAACACCTACCATCATCACGTGGAGAATTTCTATGATTTCCTGCATTTAAACCGGGAATTTCGAGATATGGATTTCAAACATAATCTCGAGCAGAAACTCAAGGTTATAGATCGTGCTGAGGAGTTATTGCAGGAGGCCGATGTAAACCGTGCTTTTAGAGAGCTGCAGATGCTTCACAAAATGTGGAAAGAGGAACTCGGTCCTGTTGGTAAAGAGTTTAGAGAGGAAATTTGGGAGCGTTTTAGCTCAACGACCAAAAAGATTCACGATAAGCGTCAGGAATATTTCAACCAATTAGACGAGCAATACGAGGAAAACTGGAAGAGGAAACAAGAAATCATTGAACAAATCGGGCTAATTGCCAAAGAAGATTATACCACTCATAATAAATGGCAGCAAAAGATCAAAGAAATTGAAGCCTTACGAGAAGCCTTCTTTAAAGCAGGAAAAGTGCCTCGGAGTAAGAATGAAGAAACCTGGAGCCAGTTCAAACAAGAGGTTAGGAAATTTAATCGCAATAAGAATTCCTTCTATAAAAATCTCAAAAAGCAGCAATACGAAAACCTCGAAAAGAAAAAAGAGCTTATCAAAATTGCAGAAGACAATAAAGACAGCGATGATTTCAAGACGGTCACCCCGCTGATGAAAAAGATTCAGGCCGATTGGAAAAAGATCGGTCATGTTCCTCGCAAGGACAGTGATAAGGTATGGAAACAATTCAAGGCGGCATGTAACCATTATTTCGATAGGCTCCATGCAAACCGAAATGAGGAAAACAAAGAAGAGTTTGAAGCCTATGATCGAAAAAAGGAGATTCTCGAAAAATTAAAATCACTCGAACTCAGTGGAGATAAAAAGGAGGATCTACCAAAGATTAAGGAATTAATTGCAGCCTGGAGAGAGGTGGGCAAAGTGCCTCACAACAAAAGATTCATCGAGGGGAAATTTAACAAGGCCCTGGACCAGGTATTCAACAAGCTCGATATGGACAAGACCAAGGTCGAGATGATGAAATATGAAAACAAACTCCAAAGCATCAATGAAGCTGATGATGACCGGCAACTGCAAAATGAACATTATTTTCTCACCAAAAGAATTGAAGAAACCAAGGCTGAGATACGACAATTGGAAAACAACCTCCAGTTCTTTTCCAATGTAGATGAAGATAACCCGCTGGTTCAGGAAGTCCACAAAAATATTGCGGACCACAAGGCACAACTGGAAATTTGGGAGGAAAAATTGCGCAAGATCAAATCGCTTTATTAAAATTCCATCGGGATGAAATGCACCTTGTGCAGTGCTGAAACTCGTGCATTCCGGAAAATTAAAAACCGGAAATATGTCTGCTGCTCCAATTGTGAAAGTATTCTGCTTTTACCTGAGTATTACATCCCAGAAAATGCGGAAAAGCAACGGTATTTAACCCATAATAATGATATCGAAGACCCCCGTTATCAGCAATTTGTAAGCCCGATAACCAGCCGGGTATTAAGGGACTTTTCTCTTATCCATAAAGGCCTGGATTATGGTTGTGGCACCGGGCCTGTGGTGGCATCCGAACTTGCAAAAAAAGACTTTTCAGTAGCCTTGTATGATCCTTTCTTCCATCCTGATAAAAGCGCATTGAAAAACACTTATGACTTCATTATTTGCTGTGAGGTTATGGAACATTTCTATCAGCCCGAAATGGAGTTTCGGGAACTTTCAGGAATTTTGAATCCCGCAGGAAAACTCTATTGCAAGACTTCACTTTTTTCCAGGGATATTACCTTTGATTCCTGGTACTACAAAGATGATCCTACCCACGTATTTTTCTATACTGAAAAAAGCCTGTTCTGGATCAGGGATAATTTAGGATTCAATAAGGTCGAAATTATGCCTGATCTACTAGTCTTTAGTAAATAATCAAAGTGATTTCGCTTCATTCCAGAACACATCCATTTCCGCCAGGCTCATGTCTTTTAAGGCCTTGTTTTGGGCGCTGGCTTTTTGCTCCAAATACTGAAAGCGTTGAATGAATTTCTTATTGGTTCTTTCCAGGGCATTTTCAGGGTTGATTTTTAGAAACCTGGCATAATTGATCATGGAAAAAAGAACATCTCCAAATTCAGCTTCTATTTTCTCCTGGTTATGCGCATTAACTTCATGCTGCAATTCCGCTAACTCTTCCTGTAGCTTTTCAAAAACCTGCTGGGGCTCTTCCCAGTCAAAACCAACTCCCGCAACCTTATCTTGAATCCGGTTAGCTTTCACCAAAGCTGGCAAAGATTTAGGCACTCCTTCCAGTACACTTTTTTTACCTTCTTTAAGTTTTAAATTTTCCCAGTTGCGTTTCACTTCATCTTCATCGGCAACTTCCACATCACCATAAATATGAGGGTGCCTGTCTATTAATTTATCGCAAATACCATTAGCGACATCTGCTATATCAAAGGCCTTTTTTTCACTTCCTATTTTGGCATAAAATACCAGATGTAATAACACATCCCCGAGTTCCTTTTTTACCTCTTCTAGGTCATTATCAAGGATGGCATCCCCAAGTTCGTAAGTTTCTTCAATAGTGAGGTGTCTAAGGGTTTCCATGGTTTGTTTACGGTCCCAGGGGCATTGTTCTCTCAGTTCATCCATAATAGTAAGCAACCGGTCAAATGCTTTAAGTTGCTCTTCTCTGGTATTGATCATACACTTTCGATTTTGGATAAAAATAGAATAATTAAAACATTTGCTCAAACCTGAGCCCAAGAAGATGTGATTAACTAAAGAGTAAGCAATGCCAATTTCACAGGCTAAACTATCTCAGGGTAATGCTTTTAGGAAATTTCTGCTTTCAAGAGCAAAAAATTTTCTTTATCCAGTGCTGGTAATTTATATTTAATTCTCAGCTGATAATTGATTTTTCTATCCATTCCATAAAATTCCCCCGAAGAGGAATCAAACCCACCAAAGGCGGTATAGGCAATACTAGTCACTGTACAATTGAATAACTTTCGCAGCTTCAAGGCATCGCATTTATTCAATCTATAATGTGTAACCAATTTACGAAGTCTTGTAATATTGAAATCATAATCCTTTTTCATAACCTTATTAGACATTAGG
The DNA here is from genome assembly GCF_054121475.1 of Salegentibacter profundi. NCBI lineage: Bacteria > Pseudomonadati > Bacteroidota > Flavobacteriia > Flavobacteriales > Flavobacteriaceae > Salegentibacter > Salegentibacter profundi. The sequence goes on along the minus strand of NZ_JBSYGG010000009.1, from coordinate 129,065 downwards.
ATTGTTCAAATTAATTAGTCATCAGTGATTATTTCTAATCCCAGGCTATTCGGTCTTTTATTTACTTAAGCGAGGACAATAAAATTAATAAACAATTCTTCCACGGGGAAGAAAACCTACATAAAGAATTACTAAAATTTTATGGCATATTGAACGGGATTTAAATTTAATAATCGGCTAATTAATAAAGTCTTTGGCTCGATGGAATTAGCTTACTTCTTTATTCAAAGTTGAATTTTAACAAGCATTTATCACCTAAATCTAAACACAGGGGTTAATTTAGATATCATCAAACCAGTGGAACTAGAATAAAGCTTTATCATGGGTAAATGGTGTCTATTAATATTCATAGTCTTTCTAACCGGATGTGATATTCCAAAGGATCCTGAAAATTCATGGTCAGAGGCACAAAAAGAACATTTGATTATTGGGATAGCCGAGAATCCCCCATATATTAATTATAAAAATGATTCTGTTTGGGGCAGTGAAATTACACTAATTCAAAATTTTGCATCAGCACATGATCTAAGGATAAAATTTATTAAGGGATCAGAAAGTGAGCTCATCAAAAAAATTGAAGATTACCAGATACATTTTATGCTGGCTGGATTAGATAAAAAATCTCTGTGGACGAAGAAAGCAGGCGCTAGCCTGCCTTACGACGGCAGCCACGTAATTCTGATACCCAAGGGGGAAAATAAACTTCTTCAAAACCTTGAACTCTTTTTACTTGAAAAATAGCAGGAAATGAAAACTATTCATGATTTTGAATTACCAAAAAACTTAGCCCCTTCTTTGGCCAAAGCAAAAAAGCTCGAATGGATAACCTTATTCTATTTAATTTCTGTCACTATTTTAATGTACCTGGTCATGGGCCAGTCACAGGCTATGAAATCAGCCTGGCTAGAAGATCTTCTCAGTTTAGTCCCCTGCATTGCTTTCCTGATCGCTACACGTGTCAATACAAAAAAGCCTAATGCTAGGTTTCCTTATGGTTATCACCGTGTTTTTTCAATTTCATTTCTTACCGGCGCCCTGGCCCTTTTTGGAATGGGTATTTTTCTGGTTTTTGATTCCAGCATGGCTCTTTTTAAAGCTGAACACCCTACTATAGGAACCAGGGAATTCTTTGGAAAGAATATATGGATGGGATGGGTTATGATACTTGTCCTTATTTATAGCTCGCTACCGGCTGTTGTATTGGGTTTTAAAAAGCTACCGATCGCCAAAAAGCTTCATAATAAAATTCTTTTAACAGACGCCCAGGCTCAAAAAGCAGATTACATGACCTCTTTCGCTGCCATTGTAGGCATTTTAGGGGTTGGAGCAGGTTTTTGGTGGGCAGATGCCGTAGCCGCCATTTTCATTTCATTTTCTGTACTAAAAGATGGCTTTACCAATTTGAAAAATGCAATATTGGACCTGATGGATCGCCATCCTGTAACTATTGAAGGCCATAAAAATGATCCCGTAATTGAAGAAGTAGAAGGTCTGGTCAAAAACCAGTCCTGGGTTAAGGATGCCAAGGTAAGATTTCGTGAGAATGGACAAGTGTATTTTGGGGAAATAGCAGTTATTCCAAATCAGATATCCTTAGAAAAAATTGAAGATACTTCTGCGTTAATTAGGAAAAAACACTGGAAACTTCATGATTTTACCATTGCCCTGGTAGAAGAACTCCCAGACTGGTAATTCTTTAATGACTTGCCATTACCCCCTACACTTAATCAATTTCAACCTGTAAGAAAAAGCGAAACCGATAAAGTCCCGCTTTCCTATTGGTTTAGAAGAATAATTTTATGCCACCATTGACTACAAACCCGTCTACAGGAGCATAAATATCCCTGAATTTTGGATCAGAAACCGATCCGGTAAAAATAGAGTCAAATCTTGTCTGTCTGGTGTCCGTGAAATTTTCAAAATTCAGGAAAATAGAGAAATCCTCCCAGAGTTTTTCCATCATTAGGCCAAAGATCCAATAGGATTGGCCAGTGCCACCGTCGCTCAATTTTTGTGGGCTGAAATAATAACCTTCCAGACCAATCTTCAAAGATTCCTCCAATTCATACATCAGCACATTATTTAAACGATGCCTGGATACCAAAGGCATATCAAAACTATTCCCATTTTCAGTACGGGAAACATCAGCAAAAGTATATCCTGTAAAAAGTTTAAAATCCTTATATCCAAATTTTAAATTTGCTTCGATTCCTTTACTTTCGATAAACCCATCAGGCTGTACATACTCAAAAAGCCCTTCCTGGGTATTCTGCAAAATAATTGGTTTATCAATCTTTGTATAGAAGAAAAGCGTATTACTGGTAAATTCAATAGTCTCAAATAGCTCAGTGCGGTAATTAATATCGAAATTTCCTCCGATGGAATTTTCTGCTTCAGTGTTGGACACATCGATAGGCAGCACATTTCTGAACTGGATTCGCTCAGCATCCTCAGTAAATACAGATGGGGTTTTATATCCCATTCCCCCACCAATTCTTGTGGTCAGAGCGTCACTGATGTTAAACATCGCTGAAATTCTAGGTAAAACAAACCAGCCATATTCATTTTGGTAATCAGTTCTAAGCCCAGTTTCCAATTGGAAGACTTCGCTGGCATTCCAGTTATTCTGGATAAAAGCTCCATAGGTTAAATGCCGGTAATCGACCACCGGAGTTTCTGATATCACATCCTGATCAAATTGGTCCACCCATAAATTCAAGCCTCCTATCCATTCCATGGTTTCGGTGCCCATGACAACAGAAGCCTCATTATAAGAGGCAAACTGATTTCCTGCAAAAGCATAATCGCCGGTCTGAATTTCGCGATCGAAAAAACTAAAGCTATTTTTAAGGTTAAAACGATTGCCGTTGCCCCAGGCATGTTCAAAACCAGATTGGACTGTGGTCCTGGCCGTGTTATTTCTTTCATAATAAGGATTCTCTACATCCTCGCCTTCTAAATAATCAATGCTTCCCCCGGTGCGTTCTTCTACCGTAGTATTGACCCCGATATCCAATTTAGAATTTTTACTGAATTCATAAAAAATTCTGGGGTTTACCGTATAGCGGTTAAACTCCGGAATGGCGGTTAACCCAATATCCGCCGGATCATAGGGAGTCCCTATATTATAAGAAGCAAAAACAGTAGTACCCAGTTTACCGTAGGTGTCGGAATAAAATCCGCTCAGATCCAGTCCCAAAGCCGAAGTGGCATTGAGCATAAAATTAAGTTCCTTTTCTTCCCCCGGGGTTTTGGAAATAAGATTGACCAGACCCGCTATGGCACCGCCTCCGTAAAGTGTGGATGAAGAGCCTTTTATCACCTCTACCTGTTGCAAATCCAGGGGTACAATCTGCAGCAAACTAAGGCCACCGGAAAATCCGGAATATAAGGGGTACCCATCCTTGAGCAGTTGCGTGTATTTACCATCAAGTCCCTGTATTCGAATGCTGGAATTATAGGAGGTTGCCGAGGTCTGCTGCGTTTGAATTCCTGTCGTCTCATTGAGCAACATTCTTATATCACCGGGTTTCATATTGCCTTTTTCGGCTAATTCTTCCCCAGAAATAACCTCAACCCGGGTAGGAAGATCGGCAATACTTCTTCGCGATCGGGTAGATCTTATAACTACCTCATCCATGTGTTCTCCACTTGGGCTCAAGAAAACTTCAAGGGTATCGCTTTGAGCTCTTGGAAAGCTTAGGGTGAGCTCTTCTGTGGTAAATCCCACAAAACTAAAGGTAATGGTTTGTTGGCCATCAGGGATTCCTTCTAAAGTCAGTTTTCCATCAATATCGGCCGTAGTACCAATTTCCGTGCCCGCTATAAAGGCGTTAGCGCCCAGTAAAGGCATATTATTTTCAGCATCTTTTACAATGGCATCCAGGGAGTTCTGTCCCATAATATTCATTGCGATCAGAAAGACCGCAAAATTTAAAATCTTTTTTATCATTATTAAAGGTTAAGGTATTAATCCAAAAGTGAATTCAAGAAATAATAACCTGTTTGGGGGGCTGCCATAAACGCTCTGAATAATCAGTTTCCACACTATTGAAGTCAAAACCGAAAACCTCTTTTAAATCCTGTGAATAAATAATATCTGAAATGTATTCTTTGTCTAGCTGAGATACGAAGCCGACACAAGCACCACAGTTCATAAAAGGTGTGCATAACCCGCAATCCTTATGTGCGGGAGCCTGTTCATTTTCATACATTAAAGTTAAATTCGGCCTCTGGCAATCCTCATCCGAACAACGAGGATATATGGAAATAAGCAGACAGAAAATACTAAAAATAGGAGTCAGAATTTTCATAGGTGCAAAACTAAAAAATTTTTATCCTGCCAGGAACATATTGCCATAAAAAAGGACCGCCTTTTCAGCGGTCCCCAAACAACTAACACTTACTAATTATCTAAAGATAATTCAATCAAACAATCCAATTACTGCAAAAACAGGCAGATGGTCTGAAGCATAAGTTTCATCAATTACTTTATGTGATATGGTATTCAATTTATCATCCGGATGTTTATAAGCTATAAAATCAATGGCCCGTGTAGGTTGTTTCACCGGAATAGTCGGTGGACAGGCTCGACAGGTCAAGCTAAAACCTGATTTTAAAAGATCAATGGTTTGAGAACCAGGTGCGGCATTAAAATCACCGGCCACAATAACAGGCTCCTCCATTTTTTCTGAAATTTCTAAAATCCGGTTTATTTGTCGGATTCTACTGGGGGAATCGGTCAAATAATCCAAATGGGTACTGCCAAAAATAAGTTCACTTCCATTAGGCAACTGAATCTTTCCTGTGGCCAAAACCCTGCCTTCTGTATCGGCTTCCGGTGCATTGGGTAATGGATAGGCCGTGCCTTCTTCTATAGGATATTTGGAAAGAATGGCATTTCCATATTGCCCACCATCGTAATCAATGGCTTTAGCAAAATAAAAATGCATTCCTAGCTTCTCAGCTATTAAGGCTGCCTGATTTCCCTGTCCGGATCGTTCCGTATCAAAATCCACCTCCTGAAGGGCCACAAGGTCGGCGTCCTGCTGCGCTATGACCTTTACAATTGCATCAATATCTATGAAATCCGGTCGAGATGGTGGATTGGCATGATGAATATTGTAAGACATTACTCTTAAGGAATCCGAGACTTCTGTGTTCTCCGATGAATTTTTCGGCTTATCCTCACCTTTATCCTGGCAGGAGAGCAATGGCGCCGCCCCTACAACGGCACCAATTAAAATTTTTAACAACATTAATTTCATATCACTTAGTTTACTTTCTACCAACTTGGGTTTTGTTCTAATTTTTCACATGTAATCTACAGCTCTTTAATCTTAATATTCCTGAACCAGGTATAACTTCCATGGTCCTGGAGTCCAATTAGGCCGGATTTAGCTTTTCCGTATTCGGGATAGTCTTTCCATTTCCCTTCCTTTTTACGCTTTTCCCAATCTGCTGACCATGGTTCAAATTCAACAGTTTTCTTTCCGTTCAACCAGTAAGTCACTTTTTCTTCGGTAAATCTGATTCTTGTAGTATTCCATTCTCCCACAGGCCTTAGGTCACTTTGGTCATAATTGGGGTCATACATTCCGTAATCTGCCCCAATTGATTGCCATAGCTCAAGTTTATGAGGAAATCCTTCCTGATCAATAATTTGATATTCCGGGGCTGCGAAATATGGTGAATCAAAATTTTTATCTTCAACGACGTGATAAAATACTCCACTATTTCCTTCCGGGGAGATTTTCCATTCCAGGTAGAGTTCAAATTCGTCAAACTCTTCCTCTCCATAAACGATATCACCACCAAGGTCACCACCTTCCCCTAAAGATTTAAGCGTGTTATCTTCCACGATCCACCCTTGAGGCAATCCAGTTCCCTTTTCACCATTATAGGCTCTCCACCCTTCAGCGTTTTCTCCCTCGAACAAATATTTCCATTGATCCTCCGACTGTGTATTTTGGCTTACCTCCTCACTGGAAGCAACTTCTTTCTCCACATTCTTCTCTGAATTTTTACAGGCAATTGTTAAAATGCCCATCATAGCTGTTATAATTACTTTTCTCATTTTATCAGTTTTAAGAATTAAACTCTTTTCATTTTTACCGGATCCCAGTTGATGAAGGTATTCTCCCTATAACTATCATTGCATAAAAGTGCAGGCGCTGCCGCCCTAAAGCCAAACACAGGATCCTCTACTACACTGCCATTTGTTCGTATAGCATTAAAGAAATTGGCAAAATGATCATAATGAGCCCCTTTATAACCTTTTTCAGCTTGAAAGAAGGTTTCAGAGGGAGGAAGGATCTTCTTACGGTCGTTTTGGGCTGCACTTTGTTCTTTAGCTTTTTCAGCCAGGAATGGATCGATTCCATCATCCAGGTCGTTTTGTTTTAAAAGGACATCATCCCAGGTAACTTCCATTGATCCTTTATTACCAACGATTTTTAAATAAGTACTTCCACTTGTCCCATCAACAAAATTGCATCTTAGGGAAAGGTTAAACCCAGGATGTCTCTCATTTTCCGGATAGTCAAACATTCCCAGGAGGACATCAGGCACTTCCCTGCCATCTTTCCAATAACGCAAGCCACCGGTTGCAGCTACCTTATTTGGACCTAAAGAATCAGTGATAAAATGAAGACTGGAAAAAAGGTGTACAAAAAGATCACCTGACATTCCCGTTCCATAATCCCGGTAATTTCTCCACCTGAAAAAACGCTCCTTATCAAAGGGTCGTTTGGTGGTATTGGCTATAAATCTCTTCCAGTCAACTGTTTCTGGTGAGGCATCCTCGGGTATCGGATATTGCCAGGCACCAAGTGGAGAATTCCTCGCCCAGAATCCTTCTGCATAATTAATCTCTCCAATAGCTCCTTCTGCTAGTAATTGCTTGGCTTTTTCATTACCCAGGGAAGAAAGTCCCTGACTACCTACCATATAAACTTTTCCTGATTTTTTCCAGGCTTTAATAATGTCCTGTCCCTCTTCAACCGAATGGATCATTGGTTTTTCACAATACACATGCTTTCCGGCCTTTAAGGCATCCAAACTTATTTGTTTATGCCAGTGATCCGGGGTACCTATTATAACGGCATCGACATCTTCTCTTTTTAAAATTTCCTTGTAATCCCGGGTGACAAAAATATTATCCCCCCATCGTTTTTTTGCCTCATCAATTCTTCCGTCATACAGATCACAAACAGCTAGCATTTTTATTCCATCATGCCTTAAGGCTGTTTTGGCATCCGATACACCCATGCCTCCTGCACCGATGAGCGCTATACCTATTTCCTTATCCCCGAAAACCTTTTCGTTCCTGTTTAAAGAAATCATAGGCCTATGTTCAGAGGCAAATGCCGAAGGAACAATAGCTGCCGTTGCACCGGCAATTCCTAAATTTTTTAAGAATTTACGTCTGTTATTTTCCATATTTAATCTTTGTTTATTTTTTCTCTTAACTGCCGTAAAACTAAGGGCTGAGGATGTAGTGTTTGGGGTAATAAATGGGGTAATACCAATAAAAAATTGAGGTTTTTTTAACTTTAAGGGATTTTCATGGAAATTCTAAGGAAAATTGATGGGGAGAAATAAGAAATAAGTCCATTAGAACCAATGATGGATACATCAAGTCTAATCCTATAAATTTAAATTGGAAGGAAAAGTTAGGTTTATCATGGAAACCTGGAACACTAATTAAGGTAATAGCGCTTGAAGAAAATTCGCTATGATTCCTTTACCAATTTCAGAAATTCCGGATCGATGTTTTCATTATACAGGATTTCATATTGCCTTTTATAATTTTCAATCACCTTTCTGGCGGACATATGCCTTCCTTCTTTTAACAAACACTCCACTTTTCTTTTAATTGCGGTCTCAAATAAAGGATCAATCACCAAAATAGCGTTGATGATATCAAGCAGTTCTGAAGTAGAATAATTTGGTGAAGATTCTAAATGGGGCGTAAGCAAATCCAGTATTGCGTTATTATACTCGGATTTTAACTGATCTAACCATTCATATTCCATCTGAGGCAAGAGAGGCCCTCTAGCAACAATCCTTGAAAATTCTAACAGGCTAGGTTTATTTTTTAATTCTGTAGGTTCAGCCGACAAAAAGTGAGGAGCAAGTTCCTGAAGTTTAAAAATATCAATACTTACCTCGGGCCCCTTTAATATTTGCCATTTTTTATCTTTAAAGCCTATTTCAATGGAAAGGTTATCTTCAAAAATTTTTCTGATCTCTTTAATTTGAGTACTCCGGTTATTCTTTTTACTCTGGGAAGTAAAACCAGGCCAGAGAATTTCGCTCATTTTTTTTGAGCTAATCCCACCTTCTTTAATAGTGTAAATAAGAATTAAAATGATAAGCTCCTTTCTTTTTGGGGAAAATTTATAAGTCATATCCTCCCCCCTATTATTCCATACCTTGAACCCATTCAATAATATCAGACTGTTCTTGTTAGTATGCGGCAAGGGATCGGGAACATAAACTTTTTTATTAATACCATTTTTATTAAACCACTTTTTCCCAAGTAATAATATAGGCACAACAAACAATAATGAAATAGGAATCCACATCAGCCAAGGATTTTCCTCCTTGGCCGAAGTATTCATAGATTGATAAACCTCCTTGATTTCCTGATCATTAAGGGCGCGATCCCAAATGTTTAATTCCGATAATAAGCCAGCATAATATTGTCCCCATAGGTTTGTGCCAATAAGTAAGGCATGATCCGTTTGTTCGATATCAGATGCAGGCACGGATTCTATCAGCTCGCCGTTTAAATAAAAATATAGTTCTTTACCAGGAATATAGACCAAAGCAATATGACTCCATACATCGGGTTTGATGATGGGTTTTGAAGTAGTATGGTCTTTTATCCCTGGGGTTGTAAATCGAAGACGACCATTGAAAATTTTGGCTGAAAATGCTTCTCCCTTACCAATAAGACTGTAACTGCCGCTTACTTCTGATGGTTTTATCCATGCCGAAATACTTAATTCTTCCAGCTCCCCTTCAGGAACACTCCGGATATCTATATAACTGGAAACCCCATTGAAGTCAGCTACCAAGCCCTTATGGGGATCTTTAATAAATTCAAGATCAGTATGGGTACTTTTATCTTCCGGATGGGCCAAGTTTATAACTTCTTCTTCCAAAGGCAGTGAATACCTAAGCTTTTCCTTTAACTCATATTTGTAGGCACGGAAGATCTTTGGTCCATTAATCCGAGTATTTTTATCGGTAAAATTATAAATATCCGGAGAAAACATAAACCCTCTTTTCTGAGGAGTTAAGGTAGAATCCTGGGTACGAAAAATTCCACATGTTTCAAGACCGGGATATTCTTTCCAGCCAATATTATTTAATTCTTCCCCATTGAATAAAACCACTGCCTTGTATAGTGGTTTTCGGGCAAAACTTTCCTGAAGTTCGGCTAAATCGCTGATGGATTGTAAATGAATAAAATCCGGCACGATGCCGAATTTCTCCGTTAGATTATATTGAATATCCTCAATAGCCTCGGAATTATTTAAACTATCAGCGCATACCCAATTGAATTTTTTACAGGAAGTATTGCCTTCAATGTCATGCTCCTTTAATTCGAAGAAATCGAAGTGGCTATGAAAATCCTCCCGAGTTACCAGGTATAATTGCGCATCCTGATTTCCATACATCAGTATATTCTCCGAAATTTGTATGTCTGTGGCAAAATTTTGCTTATAAAAAGCAATATCGTTCTCCTGGATAAACAAAATAAGTTTTTTCCCCTTATGCTCTTGCAAATAATTAGACAAGACCGTGGCAGTGGAGCTATTGAATTCGGATTTTTCAATCTGAAAAGCTTCATATCCTTTTTGTAGATTTTCCTTAAGGTCACCAAAACCCGTTCGGGCTATCACAGGTGCTTTCGATCCTTGTTGAGCCGATCCAACAATACTCCAAATAAGAAAAAAGTATAACAAAAATTTTTTCATATTATGTCTTCCGAAAACCAGTGGCAATTTTGGCCAAAAGGTAGAAATATTCGGCCAAGTTAGATATTTATATTGAGGATTTTTATAACATTTTTCGTTCCGAAATACCCATTTCTCATAGAATATTTTCACCTCAAAAAAATTCTTATGGTTACCATACAATTAGCAAGTTGAATTACAATGATATCCATCTCTATTTCCAGATCCTGAAGATCAAAAAACCTGTCTATACCAGCTATCCTTACTGGTCGGCTTTCTCTGGGCTAGGGTACAAAAACATGAAGTCAATAATTCCTTAAGCTTTTTAAAGATGTTGGAGTCTTTTTACTTTATCCACTCCCTCACTATTGCAGGCGCTATAGTTAATTTTCGCAATCCCTCCAATATTTCGTTCAAAACCGGTTTTAATCAATAAAAAGAGCAGCTCCAGAGAGCTGCTCTTTATTGAGAATTTTATCAAAATTCAATTCTCTAACCTAATAACTTATTTACAGTAACATCAAATTTTGCTATAAAATCCTAGCGGGTGATTAATGTTACAGAATCATTTTTAGTATCCTGGATTTTGAGTTAAACCTGGTTCAACCTTAAGGTTGCTTTCATGAAATGGCCATAGGTACATATGAGGTTCAAAATTTCGTTCCTCAATGAATAATGATTCTAATTCACCATCTACCATACGCGTATGGCCTAAGGCTGGTTTGTTCAATACCTCCTCTGCAATTTTCCATCTAATTATATCATCATACCTAACACCTTCAACAGCTAGTTCTATTCTTCGTTCATTTCTGATTAGGTCAATCCACTCATCCTGACTATACGAATCGTAATAAGGTAAAGTCACATCAGCTTCACTCATATCCAATCCTGCTCTTTCCCTTATTTTATTAATAGCCTCTTTTGCCAAAGGATCGATATCATTCATCATAATTTTAGCCTCGGCATAAGTAAGAAGAACCTCGGCATATCGCAATAGCGGAAAATCCATGTCTCCACTACCAGCTCCCCTAAAGGCATCATCTTCGTCTACGAATTTTTTAAACCAGTATCCCGATGGACTAGCCCTGGTTCTTTCATGAAACATGGGATTGTTCTCGTTGTATATATCGATTTGATCTTCATAGAAGATATCTCCATGGCCCATGATACTGGCCTCATATCGAGGATCACGATTTAAATTTGGATTCAATTCATATTCCTCCTTGGAATAATTAGGATCTTCATCAATACTACGTCCCTGCAGCGTCCAGTAGGAATCAACCAAACTCTTCAAGGGAACGATATAAGATTGTCCCGGGCCGGTTCGGTAATGAGGGCCTATATGATGGAAGGAGTAGGTGCCACCAGAATGACTTGACATGTCCTGCCACATTATGAACTCGTTGTTACTATCAGTACCTTCATACTGAAATAATTCCTCATAATCAGGGTACAAACTATAATGTCCACTATCCATAATTTCCTTAGCCAATCTTGCAGCTAATTCATAACGCTCATTATAGAGGGCATAACGCATTATAAGAGCTTTTAAAGAGTACTGATTAAACATATACTTATCAGAGGTATATTCATCCTCAGGCAAATCGTTGGCAATTCTTTCAGCTAGCGGAAATATGGTATCGAGGATTTCTTCCTTAGGAGTAGTTGGCTGTGTAGCCTCTTCAATATTTGCCGGTTCTAAATAAAAAGGTACATCTCCCCAATGAAAGGTTAATTTAAAATAATGCCAGATTCGCAAAGCTTCCAGAATATTCTTGTATTTGGTTCTGGTAGCCTCACTTTCAACATAAGGTATATCTACATTGGCAATAAAGGTATTTAACCTACCGAGGTGTTTATTATGCAAATCCCAGTAATAAGCCATTCCATCTGTAGTGCTGTTTAACCGCCCGTTGGCTATTTGTTGATGATGATCATCTTCGATCCTTGAATAGGCGTTATCTGATCTTCCATCAAGCATATAAAAAAGATTCTCCCTATAGCCTGCATGGGTAAAAACATCGGTATAACTACTATAAACCACCCGTCTCAAATCTTCTTCATCATTAAAGAATTCATCAAAACCAGTAGCAGTAGGATCTGGTCTGTCTAAATAATCATCACAACTGGTAAAAGCCAGGGCAACGAAACAAATTATTATAAATCTTCTCATAACTTTTAATGAATTTTAAAATATTAAAATAAAATCGCTCTTAAGCCAAGACTATAGCTTGCCATTCTTGGATATGCTCCATTACCACCATCTCTTTCCGGTTCAAGCCCTTCCCAATCAGTCCAAGTAAAAGCATCCTGAGCATTAACATAAATATTTAAGTTCTTTATTTGGCTACCAACCTTAGGTATAGTATACCCCAACCTCAGGGTTTTAATCCTAAAGTACGCTGCGTCATCTAACCAAACATCACTAAGCACGGCATTTGGACTATTTCCTGTCCACATTCTCGGGAAGCGACTTTCCCTTGTTTCCGGGGTCCACCTGTTATCCATATAATACTGTCTGGGTGTTCCCAAATTATTGGCCGAGCCGTCCATGAGTACCGGGTAACCTTCCAGGCCTCCTAGTCTGCCGAGTCGCTTTCCAACTCCCTGTCCTAAGGCCCTAAATTCCCAACGCTTATAATTCATTGTAAGATTGATAGAATAATTCATATGCGGAAAGGGATCTCCAAGATCGATCCGATCTTCATCATTAATAATTCCATCTCCATTTTGATCTACATACCTAATATCTCCAGGACGAGTATTAGGTAATGTTGCAGCGGCATCTACTTCGGCTTGTGTTTGAAATAATCCGTCGCTTTCATAACCGTAATAATTGTCAATTCCTGTTCCACGGTACCAAATTTTATCATCGTTACCCTTAAAGATTAGCGTATCGCTATTTTTGTAACCGGCTTTTAAAACCTTATTCTCATTATCGAATACCATACCGCCGACGCTATAGGAAAAATCTCCAATTTCATCACTCCAGGTTGCAGAAACCTCCCAACCTTTATTCTCAACGGCTCCGATGTTTACTGAAGAAGTAAGGTAGTATGATCCTGTTAAAGGAGGTACTGGAAAATCGCCATAGATCAGGTCATAGGAATATTTGCTATAAACATCCCCAGTAATACTTAACCTATTATCCAGAATTCTGGCATTTAGCCCGATATTCCATTGTTCCTGTTTTTCCCAGGAAAATTGAGGGTTAGGAACTCTCATAGTCCACCCCCATGTATTTACAGATTCTTCCCATAAATAAGGAGCAACATCTTCGTTTCCAATAAGTCCTAAAGAAGCCCTTAGACGCAAGCGGTTTATCACCCCGCTATCTATAGCACCTGCCATAAATCCTTCATTATGGATATTCCAGCTTACAGCTCCGGAGGGGAAGAAGCCCCATTGGTGTCCAGGAGCAAATTTACTACTCCCATCAGTACGAACCGTCCCCTCTAGAATGTAGCGATTATCAAAGGAATAGTTAAGTTTTCCAAAGAAAGAAGATTTTGCGACCTCTCTGAAATCAGTATAATTGTAATTCATAATTTCAGTACCTCCAACTAAGTAGATACGATCCTTATCCTGTCGCAAACCACTTTCAAAGTTAATTAATCCACGGGCAGTTATTTGGCTTGAGCTAACACCCTGTGAGGCATCTACTCTATTGCTCCAGACATCGACAGGAACACCATCTCCATCAAAGAACCGAGCAGTTGCTCTTTCCCATTTTCTTGCTGACTTGTTTAACAAATATGAGACATTTCCCTGTATACTTAACTTATCACTGATTGTATAAGTGGGTCTTAAGTTCACTGTACTTCTATCATGCAAAGCATGCCATTCTCCACCACGATTCATGCTAGCCACTGGGTTCAAGTTATCGTGGAGAATATAATGGTCCTCAAGATCCGAATCATATTCTACCGCCTGAGTTGGATTCATCTTCCAGGCTTCGTTATAAAGACCATGTCCATTTGTAGCCGCATATAAGCGGTCTACCTGTAACTGATGCGCATAAAAATCCGCTAAGAGTTCGAAATTATCACTAATCTGGATATTGGTATTAAAACGCGCACTGAATTTTTCAGAACCTTCTAATTCATTCATACCCGCTTCTTCCATATAGCCAACCATCAGGTTAAAAGTCCCAATACCTCCTCCACCTGAAATACTTGCGGAAGTATTGTGGGAATAGGAGGTTCGCTCCATTATTTCCTCCAACCAGTCAGTTTCGGTATATTCCCCAGCCTCAGCCAAACTGATTTCTTCCTCGGTAAACCTCAAAGATTCACCCTGGTAGCTTCTTGCTTCATTATTAAGACGCATATAATCCGCAGACCCAACTAAATCCGGTAAATCAATAGGATCATTTACTGCAAACCAAGAATGGAGATCTACTTTAAACTCTCCAGTTCCTCCACGTTTTGTTTCAATGATTATTACCCCATTAGCACCCCGCGATCCATACATGGAGGCAGAAGCCGCATCCTTTAAAACTGTAATACTGGCAACCTGGTTAGGGTCTACATCCGTTAAGGATTGTTCCATTCCATCTATAATAACCAATGGATCAGAATTTCCTAATGTTGCTATACCTCGGATGTTAATATCTCCAGGAACAGAACCTGGTAAATTATTACCTTGTAACATTGTCACTCCGGGGATTGTCCCGCTGAAGGCTTCCTGTAGTTTCGATATAGGGCGCTTATTGATTACGTCCATATCCAACTCTGCCACAGAGGAGGCAATATGCTCCCTATTCACTGTGTTATACCCTACCAGTACCACTTCGTCCAATTCAGAAGCCTGAGGTTGCAGGGCGACTTCGATCTGAGTTTCACCATCAACTTCTATTTCAGCAGTAGCATAACCAATAAAGCTAATTTCTAAAACGGCATCTGGAGAAACACTAAGAGTGAATTCTCCATCAAAGTTGGATTGAACCCCATTGGGTTTTCCCTTTTCAATAATATTTGCCCCGGGAACAGGAATGCCAGATTCAGCATCGATAATCTTTCCGTTGACCGTTATCCGTTGCTCTGGTATACCCTGACCTTTTACTGGTAAAACCAGAAAAAAGCCCAGAATAAATAAAAAATATTTAAAAAGTAATTTTGTCTCCATTTTCTATTTTTTCATTAATAAATTATTAACACTCCCAAATGTAAAAATATAATAGAAGGAAACAAATAAAAAGCAAAAAAAATTAAATGAAACATTGATATTTTAATAATACCAACAAAAACAATAAAGAATAAATCTAACGGAAGAGAAGCCCTTAATATCATTTCTTACCTTTAAAGGGATCGGGGGAAAGAAAAATTCCAAGAGAAATCATATCTTAATTAATGATCTAATAGTGTTGAATCCAAGGCATAAGAGGCTGGCATTAACCCCAAAAAAATCATTGAAAGCTTCTTCTAGTTAGCATGCACTCGATTTAATCTGCCTCTTTCTAAATTATTAGAACTTCTTTTCTTCGAAAGGTTAACACCTTAGGACTCTCAGAAAGGTTCAGGAATAAATTAAGCATAGAAATCTTATATCCATTGTATTCGACCTGTAGGAAATCTAAAATTTGAGTTATCTTCTCTGGTAAAGCCGCTATTATTCCTATTATTTCCCTAAAAAAGAAAACATAAAAATGCTTTAAAAAATAAAAAAAGCACATCTTTGAAATTCAGTAAAGATTTAAACAATGGGGACCATAGAAAGACATCAAAAAATTATAGAACAAATCAATCAACATGGTCAGGTAAAAGTACAGGACCTATGTAATGAATTTGAAGTTTCGTCAGTTACGATACGAAAGGATCTGAAACTCTTGGAGGACAAGGGAATCCTTTATCGCATGCATGGGGGAGCAACCAAAAATAATCCCTATACGACAGACAGACACATTAAGGATAAGGAAAAATTGCATTTTTCCGAAAAAAACCAGATTGCAAGGATTGCTGCTGATATGGTTACCGCCAATGATTCTATATTAATTGGTTCGGGTACTACGGTCCTGGCATTGGCTAAATTGATTGAGCCCCAGGAGAATTTAACGGTTATTACCTCGGCCTTAAATGTAGCCCTGGAATTAAATAAGCATCTTGAAATAGAGGTAATTCAACTGGGAGGAATCTTACGTAAAAGATCTTCTTCAGTAACCGGATTATATGCTGAAAATAATTTATCAGATTTCTCCTGTTCCAAATTATTCCTGGGAGTAGACGGTATCGATCTCGAGTTTGGACTTACTACAGCCAATATCATGGAAGCCCGTCTTAACAGAGAGATGATAAAGATTTCTCAGAAAACCATTGTATTGGTGGACTCCACAAAATTCGGAAAAAGAGGCTTTGGCCGCATATGCGGTTTTGAGCAGGTAGACCAAATAATTACAGATAATGGAATTTCAGAATTTACCAAGGCTGAATTGGAAGAGCATGGTATTAAAGTTACAGTGGTGTAATTGATTTACTGCTTCTATGGTTCCTAAACATCAGTTTTCCCCCAGCACAGTTTGCAACTGACCAAAAATACATTTTACAAGTTTTATTACCTCCAAAAAAAAATAAACAAAAAAACTGGAAAACCCCACTATGAGATCTTCCAGTTTCTAATCTTCTTAATTTAAAAAATGGTTATTTAAAGGAAATTATTCCTTAGCTACCCCCGTACTCTTGGTATTTTGTCCTTTCATTGGCCATGCGGAATCCGCCGGACCTTCACCTTTGTTAATAGCAATTTTATAAAGCTTTATAGCGTTCGAATCAAAAGCTTCGACAAAAACAGTTCCGTCACTTGCAATGGTCGGAGAGTTCACTGATTTATCTCCTAATTGAAGTTCGATTTCAAGTTCTCCATCTGGATCCACAATTACCAATCTTCCATCTTCTGTACCTACATATATATATCCATTGGCATCTACTGCTGGTACACTCTCGGAAACAACCGCATTTAAATAGGTCCATTTAATGCTGCCGTCTTCAGGGTTTAATGCGATCAATCCTCCTGTTGTTCCGACATAAAGATCACCTTCAGGCCCAACGACCACACCGGACTGAGCGGCATTGGCTTCATATTGCCATTTAACAGACCCGGATTCCCCCTCATCAGTTATGGCTACAATATAAGCTTCATTTGTATAATAAATCGTACCATCGGCATCAATAGATAAGGAAGAACCATGTCTCCGACCTCCTGGTCCGACCGGCGCGTCCCATTTATCTGTTCCGTCTTCAGTATTAATTGCGCGTACCTGTCCACTACCAGTATTCAAATAATATACAGTTTGTTCATCTGCACTGATGACCGGGGCAGAATACATGGAATTATTACCATTGATTTCCCAACGAAGATTACCATCGGAATCCCAGGAATACATTCCTCCTACTCCTCTAGTCAATCTTGTAGAGTGGTATACATTCCCTTGTGAATCAACAGCCGGGGTACTATTAGATTGATCTGCACCTGTAGCTCCACTCCACATTAAGGAACCATCGGCAGAATTCAATTTATTAATAGCCCTGTCTTTGCTCCATGCATTAATTAAGATATTTCCATCAGGAGCAATTGAAGGAGAATTCGGAAGGTCGGCACCAACTGCATTGGATGCCCATTGTAATGAAGGACTGTCCCCTTCATCTTTAATAGCTATTACTTTACTTTCTTCATTTGCCCGTGATTCTAAGTAATAAATGATGCCATCATCACCAATAACAGGAGCACTAGACCCGTCGTTAACCCCCTTAACTTCAGTTCCAGTAGTGTGCTCCCAGATTATTGATGCCATATCAGGTTCCCCTAAAACCGTTACGGATTTTGAGGTGCTGTATTCCTGGGTACCATCTGAAACGACAAGTGTAACTTCATAGGATCCTTCTCTTTCGTACACAAAAGTAGGATCCATCTCCGTTGAGGTACTGCTATTGTCATCTCCAAAATTCCAATTCCAGGAAACTATTTCAGTGGAGCCCGTTAATTGTTCTCCATAGAAGTTCATTTCCTCTTCAATAATTGGTTCCTCCGGGGAATAAGTAATCTCGGCTAATGGACCAATGTCGGTATCAAGAGGAAAATCATCATTTTCGCATGCTAAAAAGCCGATGGCTATTATAAAACTTAACAGTAAAATTTTTCCATTTTTCATTCTATTATGGTTTTGGTTGAAAAATCATTTTGATGAAAATCAAAAAGGTTTCTTAATTTTTTTAAGACTTACAGCCAAATATAAAAACAAAAACCAATAATATGAAATAAAATGAAATAAATAAAGGGAATGTTTTTATTACAATGACTTCTATATTAATTTGGTTTTGTTTTACTTTTTATAAAGGCAGGCAAATAAAGGAAATGTTACAGCTGTAAACTTTTCTTAGAAGAATGGTAGTGAATATTATTTAAAATCTCTTTGTCGCATGAAAGGTATCCGGAAAAGCCATATTATTCCGATAACTTTTCACCATTAGAAAGGAACAAAGGTTCTCGGAGGTATTTAATAGGAGGCAAAAAATTTAACCGACCAATTTTAATTCAAAAGGGAGGTCTATAGAATGCTATAGTACGGCCCCGAAAATTACCGGGGACTTTTTATTTTCAGGGTTTTTCGATCACTCGTTCCGGGTAATCGGTAATAATACCGTCTACTTTTAGCTCGAGCATCCTTTCTATATCCTCCTCTTTATTTACCGTCCAGGGAATCAGTCGCATCTCCAGGGCTTTTACAGAATCCACAACTTCCTGGTTTTTAAGAAGTTTAAAATTAGGGCTGTAAATTTCAGGAATGAATTCAAGTTTTTCCAGGTTTTCCGCTATTCCTTCTTTAGATACCAGGTAGGCAACTTCAATATCCGGATAAGACTCATTCAATTCATTTAAAATATTGACATCAAAGGACTGCACGTTAGCCCTGTCCTTTATCCCTTTTTCTTCGATGAGCTCAACTACGAGTTCAACAAACTCTGCCGGTTCAGGCTGGTAGGTCCCGTATTTACTGGCTGTGGACTTGATCTCGATATTATACTTAATCTTATCCAAATTATTGGCTTGAATATAATTTTCTACCGTATCGATAAGCTCGCTCAGTAAAGGTTTGTAGGTCTTCTGGGTTTTTTGATCCGGGAACCTACGGTTTCCGCGAGACCCGCTGTCATACTGCTTGATACTATCATAATCCATCGTATACAGATTATACTTATCCTGGTCCTTTTTGGAGATGCTGTCTCCTGAAGGGGTGAGCATATAAAGACTCAACATGATTGGTTCGTGGGAAACTACAATTTTTTTATCCCGGGAGACCACTACATCCAGCTCAAGCACATCAGCTCCCTTTTTAACGGCACTCAAAAAGGCGGGGATGGAGTTTTCAGGAAAATTCCCCCGGTCTCCTCGGTGTCCCTGAACTTCCACCCTATTATTAGATATCATGTCCTGATCGGATGTGGATTTCTCATCGGATTTCTCATTTTCCTTACATCCAATGACGGAAACAAGAGCTATACATAAAAGTGATTTCAAGAAATTCATTTTCAAATTGTTTTTGTGTTTTGTTTGGAAATAGTCTTAATGATTTTTAAAATACAAGGTCTGCAAAGGAATCGCTTAATATTATATTATCATAACCATAAGATGCTCCTGAGGTCCAGGTATTACCAATCCTAATTCTATTGAAACCATATTTACCATCCGGCCATTCGATCGAAACATCAGCATCCTCAATATCAGGTGTCCCCTGTGGATCAGGGTTTCTCCATACGTGTAAATATGGATTTTGATCAGGGCCTTTCATTTCAATTTTAGCCACAAACCAGGTTTTATCGGTATCTTTGCTATCCTCAATGATCACCCTCCCTTCAGACATTCCACCAATTCCTTGTTTTTGTGTTTTGTATGGTGTACCAATAATTAGCAGCTCATTACCATCTTTATAGAGGCCCAAGCCCGCCCAGGTCCCTACTTGTTTTGGGGAAAATTGAAAACCTAACCAATAGGAAGCATTTGCTGTATTTTCCCAGGTACCTGCTAGCATTCTGTAATAGTTAATATTTTTATCGTCACCCGCTTGAATGGTATAAGCATGCTTAGCATTTTCCGAATCATCTTCAGGCAGGTTACCTTCTGCGATCAAAAACTTACCGGAGCTTTGTTCCCATGGGCCTCCCCAGCCATTTGAATTTCCTCCTAACCCGTCAATATCCATTGTTTCCCCATTGAGGGTATAACTGTCAAAATCTTCTATAGCATAGGTACTGTCAGCTATGTTTTCCTCACCGCTACAGCAAATTACCGGAAACTCTTTTAGACTTTCAAAATAATCGTTGTATTGATCATATACCTGGGGATCTTCAAGAATCAAACTGGTCTCGTTATTGTATTTGTAGGCATTATTGGTAAAATTCTGGCTCCCAGTCCATACAAATTTCGAATCTGTACCTTTCCAGGCCCCCTCTATGAGCATAAATTTAGAATGAATATTTGCCCTCTGAGACATGTCAAATATAAATATATCCACATTATCTCTCTTGGCAAAAGTCGCCAGACGGTCCTGGATTGATGAAGCAATATTGCTTTTAGTAACGATTTGTATCTTAGCTCCAGCAGCTTCGAGTTCCTGTAGTTTATCTATAATAGAGGATCGAGAGGCGGACCAACCGGACATACCTATTTTTATTATAGCATTACCCAGGTCATCAATTTCATCCAGAAGATCAATCACGTTATCACTTCCTATTTCACCTCCATTTCGACGAGGATAAAAATAGGCATGAACCCCTTGAGCTTCATCATGAAATTCCCGGTATTCATAATTCTCCATCCCCCCTGCAGCATATTTTTTCATATCCTCCCAGTACTCTTTATAAGCTTCATAAAGCCCAGTATGGGTAAGGGTAACTGCATCCTGAACTTTTCGAGTTCCAAAAGCGGTATAGTTATGAGAAGATTGATGGACCACATTTTCGACCAATCCTCCAATAGTTTCAATTTCACTAAACAACATGAACTTATTATGATTGATTGCAATGGCCCCTGCTGTATTATTAACTTTTACTAACTCAACATTTTCTACATTGACCAAAGCGTCAGCATATTCACTATTATTTTCAATAAGGTCCGTCCCATGATCGCTGAAATCCATCATTAGTTTAATTTGCACTCCTCTTGCGGCTGTTCGTTTCAAGGTTGAAAAAAAACCGGGTAAATCATGAAAAGCAAACACTGCTATATGAACCGTTGATCCTTCTGTAGCGGCATTTAAGAGTGAAGTCATATGGTCTACAATTTCATAAGAATCTTCTCCATTCAAAATTTTGTCTACATTGTTAAAGGTAACATCGGGAGATTCAAAATCAATCGCTTCCACCTCTGATGGAACTTCCTTATCAGGAATTTCTGTTTCCGAAGGTTCATCTTTACTACAGCTTAGGCTGAGGGTAAGTAAAAATGTAAAAAAAAGACTCTTAAATATTGGTGACTTCATCATTCCTAAAAAAGTTTAACTGTTTAGTTTTGAAACTGAATCAAATAAACAAACAAAATTAAAGATAATCAAAAATAATATAAAAAAAGTTCATTTTATTTGTTTTAGTTTCAATTAATAATATATTTGAATAGGAGGCCATAGTTGTAAAGGTCTCTGATCGAATAATTAATAAATAGGCAACACTTAAAACATCCATTGAAAATGAAACACTTCCTCCCATTATTCTGCATTTTATTTTTAAGTACATCAGTTATGGTATCCCAGAATACTGAAATTGATAGTTTACATAGACCCAGAAATTATCACATTAAAGTAAATCAGTTTAAAGGTTATCCAGATTCGAATGAGGATGTGATATTTCTTGGTAATAGTATAACTGCTGGCACTAATTGGAATGAACTGCTGGGCTTGGAAAACGCCAGAAACCGAGGAATTTCAGGAGACACTACATTCGGGATTCTAGAAAGACTTGATGAAGTAACCCAGGGAAAACCTTCAAAGGTCTTTATCCTTATAGGGATCAACGATATTGCAAGAAATTATCCTGATGAGACCATTATCCGAAATTATAAAAGAATATTAAGCAGGATAAAAAAAGAAAGCCCGGATACCGAAATCTTCATCCAAAGCATCCTTCCGGTCAACAATACCTTTACCAGGTATAAAAACCATTATAACAAGGATAATCATATATTGGCAGTGAACAATGCCCTGGAAGAAATGTCCAAAACGTATAATGTTCACTTTATTGATATACATCCCCACTTTTTGGATGAGGAAGATCGTTTGGACAGGAAGTTCACCGAAGAAGGTTTACACCTAAATGCTCTGGCCTATAAAACCTGGGCTAAAATTTTAAAACCCTATCTTCAATAACGCAAAAAGGCCCCGAAAATTCCCGGGGCCTTTTTATTTTCAGTGTTCTTCGATCACTCGTTCCGGGTAATCGGTAATAATACCGTCTACTTTTAGCTCGAGCATCCTTTCTATATCCTCCTCTTTATTTACCGTCCAGGGAATCAGTCGCATCTCCAGGGCTTTTACAGAATCCACAACTTCCTGGTTTTTAAGAAGTTTAAAATTAGGGCTGTAAATTTCAGGAATGAACTCCAATTTCTCCAGGTTTTCCGCTATTCCTTCTTTAGATACCAGGTAGGCAACTTCAATATCCGGATAAGACTCATTCAATTCATTTAAAATATTGACATCAAAGGACTGCACGTTAGCCCTGTCCTTTATCCCTTTTTCTTCGATGAGCTCAACTACGAGTTCAACAAACTCCGCTGGTTCAGGCTGGTAGGTCCCGTATTTACTGGCTGTGGACTTGATCTCGATATTATACTTAATCTTATCCAAATTATTGGCTTGAATATAATTTTCTACCGTATCGATAAGCTCGCTCAGTAAAGGTTTGTAGGTCTTCTGGGTTTTTTGGTCCGGGAACCTACGGTTTCCGCGAGACCCGCTGTCATACTGCTTGATACTATCATAATCCATCGTATACAGATTGTACTTATCCTGGTCCTTTTTAGAGATGCTGTCTCCTGACGGGGTGAGCATATAAAGACCCAACATGATAGGTTCGTGGGAAACCACAATTTTTTTATCCCGGGAGACCACTACATCCAGTTCAAGCACATCAGCTCCCTTTTTAAGGGCACTCAAAAAGGCGGGGATGGAGTTTTCAGGAAAATTACCCCGGTCTCCTCGGTGTCCCTGAACTTCCACCCTATTATTAGATATCATGTCCTGATCGGATGTGGATTTCTCATTTTCCTTACATCCAATGACGAAAACAAGAGCTATACATAAAAGTGATTCCAAGAATTTCATTTTCAATTTGTTTTTGTTTTTTTTTGGAAATAGAATCGCCGAAACATAATGCTTCGGCGAATCCTGGCTAATCAAAACATTTAAAATTTATTTTGGCGGTACAAGGGTATATTTTCTGGTTTGTTGAAAGGTTTTACCGAACATGTCTTCCGCTTTAACCTCTATAATGTGCACTCCTGGAGCCAAATTGGTAGGAATACTTCCCCGCCAGAGGTGGGTGCTTTCAATAGGATTGGAAGAACGTCTTCCCTGCAGCAATTCATCAGCAAGATCCCACTCAAAAATATCCTTTACAAAGGATGGATCGTAATCAACCAAATAGCTCATTGGCTTCCACTCCCCGTCATCTACCCGGTACATTACCTTATCGTACTGGCTTCCTATGAAGAAATTCACATGGATGCCAGCTTTGGTTCTACGACCTTGGGCCACAACTTTGGGAGCAAAAATTTCCATTCGGTAATCCTCCGGTTTTCCCGCTACCTTATAATCCAGGCTATAGGAATTTCCTTTAAAATTTAATTTGGCATAACCCTTAGGAGTTCCATCACGCATGGTGGATATTGGTATTCCATTTTTGTCAAGGGTACCCGAGTACCAGTCACCACTAGTTGTTCCTACATTAAAATGATGATGTGGTTCATCTTTGTCCCATCCATACTCCTTTCCTAAAAATTCCTGCCTTTGAATATGGGTATGTGCCGACAATGAAAGGGTATGTGGATATTCCTCCAATAATTCAAACAGTCTCTCCCTATCTTCATCCCTAAAGTTATCAGCATTGGGCTCGGTAAGTGGAATATGGAAGGCCAGAACGATCAGATGATCCTTAGGAACATGTTTAAGATCATTTTCAATAAAATCCAATTGATCCTCTCTAAAACCTCCCCAGTATCCCTTATTATCCCTAGGGTCAGGATAAAGAATATCATCCAAAATAATGAAATGTACTTTCCCCTCATTAAAAGCATAAGTTGCAGGGCCAAAATGACCTTCAAAGGTTTCATCTGAAAGATGATCGCTTTGGGCATCAAAGTTAAGATCATGGTTACCCATTACATTGTACCATGGAACGCCAATACTTCGGACGGCATCTATATATGGTTGAAATAAGTCCAGGTCATTTCCTACAAGATCTCCCAGGCTGATACCAAATTCGAATCCCTCGACTCCTTTGAGTTCGACTACGATTCCCCTGGCAAAGTAATCAACCTCTTTTTCATTATAGGGTTGAGGATCACCAAAGACCAATATGGAGAACTCCTCTTTTACTTCCTTGGGAATTAAACCAAAATTCACCTTTCCAGGTAACTTTCCGGTTGGCGATACCCCCGGGAATTTCATTTGCGGGGAACCATTAGGTTTATGGATGTAATAGAATTGTGGTAAATTATACTGATTCACCGGAAATTCATAACCTGCAGGTTTTATTACAGAAATTATATGATCATCCCCAACCGGTAATACATAATTACCCTTATCATCTGTGGTCACCACTTCTTTCCCGTTGGAGATGGCTACCTTAGATAGGCCTTTTTCTCCTTGATCAAGAATTCCATTCTCATTGTCATCGAGATATACTACCCCAGTGACTTCCTGGGAGATAACACTGAATGAAAGCAGTCCAAAAAGAATTAAAAAATAGTTTTTCATTGATCTTTAATTTTAATATCCTAAATCCAATTGAGATTTCACCGGCTCCAGGCTAAGCTGATGCTCCTTATATATCCTTTTTATTTCTTCAATCTTTTCCGGAAATTTCGCCCCAACTTCATATTTTTCAGAGGGGTCTTCATCAATATTATACAATAAAGGTGGATCATGAGCCTTCGGTGCTTCCTTTGAATAGGAGGCTTTTGTAATAAAATGGGCTTTCCAACTTCCCTTTCTAATAGCATATAATTTATCCCTTAAGTAGTAATAAATTACGTCATTAGCCTGCTTTTTTTCGCCCTTTAATAAGGGCATGATATTTACTCCATCCAATCTTCGATCCTTGGGCAATGGACTTCCTGCAAGTTTCATTATTGTAGGGAAAAAATCCATTGTGCTTGTCAGGGCATCTGTGATCTGATTGTCTGGAATTTCACCAGGCCATCGAACAACGGCGGGTACACGGAATCCCCCTTCGTAAGTGGAGGCCTTTCCTTCATATAATAAACCGGCAGATCCTCCATTTTTTCTTCTCTTAAGCCACGGACCGTTATCACTGGTAAAAACCACTAAAGTGTTTTTATCAATTTCCAATTGCTTGAGAGTTTTAAGAATCTCCCCGACACTCCAGTCGATTTCCTGGACAACATCGCCGTATAAACCTCTTTTACTGCTATTTTCAAATTTATTGGAAGCGTGTAAAGGTGTGTGAGGAAAATTATTAGGATAATACAGAAAAAAAGGCTGATCCTTATTCTCTTTTATAAATTCAATAGCTTTTTCTGTATATCTTCGGGTCAGTAAATTCTGGTCAGGATCGCTTTCAATGATCTTGTGATTTTCATACAGTGGTAATTCAGGAGCTTTTTTGTACCTGGGAGGAACCATATCATTAGAGTATGGGATGCCAAAGTAATAATCAAAACCGTGATTAAGCGGTAAGAATTCAGGTAGGTGTCCTAAATGCCATTTTCCGATTATTCCTGTGGTATAACCTTGTTCCCGGACCGCTTCAGCAAGGGTGATCTCTGATTGTGGCAAACCACCGGTGGAACGAGGATAAAGGACATTACCGCTGTTTTCGGACCCAGCCATACCACTTCTAACGGGCAATCTTCCTGTAAGCAAGGCAGCCCGACTGGGAGTACAAATACTGGCTCCCACATAAAACTGGGTTAGCTTTACACCTTCCTGAGCCATCTTATCTATATTAGGCGTTTTAATAGTAGGGTGCCCAAATGAGCTCAAGTCCCCATATCCCAGATCATCTACAAATATTATGATCACATTGGGCTGAATTTGATCGGCTTCTTTGCTTTGCGCACTGGAATCCATCCCAAAAAGAAGGATTAACCATAATAAAAGAAAGAGTCTATTTGGTCTCATAAAAATCATAAGTTTTTTCTCTTTAAACATGCCCGAAATTTTAATCAGGAAATTTCTCCTGAAAGCAATCCAAAATAAGGATTAGTGCCTTCAAGCCTGATTCAGGGAGTATGAACAATCGGTCTTCCATGAGTGTTGCATTAAACCTGGAAAGCTATACTGTCCTATTTGCTTCCCTGAATACATCACAAAAACCAAGGGGTTTTAATTTAATACCAGGACATTAATTCGAAATGTCCTGGTACCAAAGTTTAATTTAAATCCAAAGGCTATTTACCATCCAGGATTCTGTTCAAGATTGTCATTAAGTTCCAGATCCTCAATTGGGATTGGATAATAATAATCCCTTGGCTCTTCAAAGGAACCGCCGGGGAACAATAATAGGTTTCCAGAGGTGCCATTGGTAAGTGGTCGCTCATTGATGTCAATAGTCGAAGTGACCTCTCCTGGTGCTCCAGAGGCATCTCCATCATGTACATATACATCATAGACCCCATCATTGTTGAAATCATGAGCACCTAATTCTGAGAAATATAATCCCTCGATGGGTTGTTCCACTTTCTTCCCTTCTTTCCATCGCATTAAATCATCCCAACGGAAGCCTTCGTTAAACAATTCGATCCTGCGTTCACGCCGAATTTCAAGGATAACTCCTTTATTAGGCCCCTGATCCACATTGGCATACAAGGCTTCCTGATAAGGGTCTGGATTGGCATTGGCTTCAGCCAAGTTCAAATGAGGCATTCCAACGCGGTCTCTAAGCTTGTTAATCGACATATCCAAATCAGCCTGAGTGATCGTTCCGAGTTCCGCCTTTGCTTCCGCATAAATCAATAATGCCTCAGCATAACGAAAAAGGATAATATCATTAAAAGAACCACCAGCACCCCATTGAGGCCCTTTAGGAGGCAGGGCTTTTATCACCCTGTAACCTGTTCTGGTGATATCCAGATCTACAGGTTCACGATCCTCCGCACCATAAGTCTTAAATTCAGGTCCAGCCGTAGTTTGTGTTAACCTTGGGTCCCTATTTTGCATTTCCTCATAGAATTCCATGGTATCATAACCAGCCTGTGCTGTAAAGGGAGTACCATCCTCCATGAGATAACTATTCACAAGATCTTTCGTAAGTCCCCATCTTCCCAGAGTAGGGGCGGTCATTCTATAAGCTAAATCATGCGTTCTTAAGCCAAATTCATAATCTACTGCCAAAATAGTTTCCGTCATATCCTGATTACTTCTTGCAAAGAGATCCCGATATGCTTCATCCTCACCTCCAGCTACATATAGCGAATAGGCTCCGGAATCCATAAGTTCCCGAGAGGCGGAGACTGCTTCCTCTAGAAATCTTTCATAATCTGCTATACCGTGATATTTTCTAAAAGTTCCTTCAAACAGGGCAATACGAGCTTTTAATAAAAGAGCGGTATATTTTGTAATTCGGTTAAGTTCCTTTTCAGCTGGAATATTTTCAATTGCATAATCTATGTCAGCAAGTACTGAATCCATAACTACCTCTCTTGGGTCCCGGGCTTTATTCAATAATTCTTCATCATCCTGTTCAATGACTTCACCATACCACGGTACATCACCAAATCGCTTTACCTTATCGAAATAAAAATAGGCTCTAAAAAATCTGGCTATTCCAGAATATTTGGCTTTGGCCTGTTCATCATCAACTTTATCATAATGTTCCAGGAAATAGTTGATTCTACGCAGATGGCCCCAAGACCATCCTCCACTGCCCCGGTCTGTGGGAACAATACGGACTCCCCTTAGTCTTTCGGCAGCACTCACTCCCAAAATATTATCCGAGGCGGCATCGTCGGTATATACCGATTCTGTTTCCAATACTGCATACAGGTCATTGGTATAGGCTTCCAGGTCAGCACCTGTATTAAAAAATTCATCTGCCGTTATAGCGTCCCCCGGCTGTTGATCAAGTATATCGGGTTCGCAGCTGGTAACTATTAAGGACAAAATTACTATCGTTGAAATTTGAATTATCCTTCTCATTGTTATACTTATTTTTTTCATTTTTTTCATTGTTAATTAAAGTAAAGGCGGTGGATTTGCTTCGAAATTCAAGCGGAAAACCTAAAGGTTAATTTCCACACCTGCTGAATATGTCTTACCCATAGGGTATAGCTGTGTATTTCTTGCAGGTCTTGCACTTACCCCATTGGGGTTCGAAAAACTAACATGCGCCCCTACCTCTTCTGGATCCAGATAATCTGTTAAACCTCCAAAAGACCAAGTGAATATATTTTCTCCACTTAGAAACACTCTTAACCTTTTCACATTGACTTTCTCCGTAAGGCTGGTTGGAAGTGTATAACCAACAGTGAGGTTTTTTATTCTCAAGTAACCAATATTGGTTAAAAAGTGATCATTAAGATTGTATGACATCCGCCCTGAACTCAGCGCATTATACGCTCTTTGTCGTTGTGGGAAGATTCGTTCCGGATCATTAGGATGTGCCGGGTCCCAAACCTTATTCAAAAGATCTTTCCTTAGGAATGATACATAAGGTCTATGAAAAGTACCCCAGTACAAGGGACCTGATGGGTACCAATCCTGTTTAGCTACTCCCTGTCCAATTAAAGAAAGGTCGAAATTTTTCCAGTTAGCATTAATGTTGAAACCAAATGGAAATTGTGGCATTGCATTCCCGATAGGCACCAAATCTCCGTGGTCTGCCAGGGTATTATTACCATTGTTAATTTCACCATCTCCATCAACATCAACGTATTTGAGATCTCCCCCTTTTAGGTAGTTCCAATCAGAATTTGATCCATAGTCAAGAATTCCTCTATATACCCTGACAAGATTCTCCCTTCCAAATTGGTTCTGAAATGCAGCTGCTTCCTCATCGGACTGAAATTGTCCATCGATACGATATCCCCAAATCTCACCAACTTCCTGACCTTCCCAGAAAGTACTTAGTAGCCCATTCGGGTTGTCAAATTTGGTAATTACAGCCTTGTTATTGGATACATTGGCCTGGATACTTAAAGAAAGATCAGATCCCAATACATTGAATTGGTCATTATATCCGGCGGTTACCTCAAAACCTCTATTACGCATAGCAGCATAGTTTCTGCGAGGCTCAGATGCACCAAATACAGCCGGAAGCGGTCTTCCTGGAAGATACATATCACGGGTATGACGCTCATATACATCCAATGAGGTCGTTATTCTATCCTGGAGGAAACCAAGGTCAACCCCCACATTGGTAGAGGTGATTTTTTCCCAACCAATATTTGCCGGAAGTGGTGAGGGCACTCTTGCATAATTTGCCTGCTCTCCATTAAACAACCAGGAGGTTCTGCCCATTCCTATTAACTGTCGGAAGGTATTTACGCCAACATTTTGATTTCCGAGTTTACCGTAAGACCCCCTTAATTTAAAGGAAGAAACAACGCTTTCAAGGGATGAGTCCCAGAAATTCTCCTTATCTACAATCCAACCGGCTCCCACCGAAGGAAACAGTCCCCATCGATTCCCCTCAGGAAACCGTGAAGACGCATCATATCGCGCATTAATCTCTAACAGGTATTTTCCGGCAAAATCATAATTAAAACGTCCGAAATAACCCTGGATGGCCCATTCTAAAGTAGAACCTTCCATATCTAGCATTTCGGTTCCAAAGGCGATATTACCCTTGGTTCTTGTCAATAAATCCTCAATTCGCATTCCCACTCTATCACGGTCAAAAACTTCCTGGTTAAAACCGAGCATAACCTTAAAATTATGGTCATCTCCTAGCCTTTCATCATAGGTTCCATAGATATTCCAGGCGGTATAATAATCCTTCCAGCGGTACTCATTATGCCGATTAAGCCCCGCGTTCTCAACCAATTCTAACTCATCTCCCGCCAGGTAACTAAAAGGTTTATAGGAAAAAGTACGATCTGTTCTATCGATACTATAACTATAATCCATATTAAGGACAACTTCTTCAATGGGGCTAATTTCAGCCCGTAAAGTATTGGTTTGTTTTTCGTACTGCCATTCCCGATGAGCCGCTCCTTCTTTTAAAGCGCCTAATCGGCCTACGTATCCGTTTCTGGTTCGGCCCACACTCACACCATAACCATCGACAAAGGCAGGATGATTAGGAAAAAGATCACGCCATTTACTCACTCCAAATTCATCACCCCAACCGTTCTTAGTTCCGGCATATTGCTCATCAAACCTGCTACTGAATCTACTGATAGCTGTAAGCTTCAACCAATCATATGGGGTAGCACTCAGGTTTAACTGAAGATTGTAACGTTTCATTTCCGCATCCTGGATATTCTGAATTTTTTCCCTTTCATAAATTCTCCCGGATATGGACCCGGTTAATTTGTCCGATCCTCCAGAAACAGAAATATTATTGATCTGATGCGAACGACGGTCCTTAAACAGAACGTCATAGAAATCAGTACTTTCATAGAATTTATATGTTCCATCAGGTTGTTGTTCGTAGAAAGGTTCTCTTTCTCCATTACCTACTTGCCTGGCAATCTCCCAATCCTCATCATCATAACACACATAACAACCACTATGATAGGAACCAATAGCACCATCTACCCACTGGGCATAGGTGTAAGGGTTAGTAACAAAATCGGTACGGGCCGTATTGGTAGTAAAGCCGGTATTATTGGTATATCGGACATTGAACTGCCCGGCTTTTCCGGATTTGGTCGTGATCAGAACCACCCCGAAGGCACCACGGGCCCCATAAATAGCCGCAGCCCCAGCATCCTTTAAAACGGTAACGCTTTCAATATCATTAGGATTGACATTGGCAATATCTTCTTCAATACCATCAACCAAAACCAATGGAGAACCGCCATTGATAGAATTAAAACCACGAA
Organism: Salegentibacter profundi; assembly: GCF_054121475.1. Classification (NCBI taxonomy): domain Bacteria; kingdom Pseudomonadati; phylum Bacteroidota; class Flavobacteriia; order Flavobacteriales; family Flavobacteriaceae; genus Salegentibacter; species Salegentibacter profundi. Next base: position 97,887 of record NZ_JBSYGG010000009.1, on the reverse strand, counting down.
TATTTATCTCAGGTGTAGTAGAGGGATCACCACCGGATGCCGAACGAATATTCAAACCAGGTACGGCTCCTTGTAAAGAACTCGCTATATCCGCTGAAGGACGTGTGGCAATATCGCCGAGCTCAGCAGTACTGACTGCACCAACGAGATTCTCAGCTTTCTGAGTACCATAACCTACAACTACAATTTCATCTAAACTCTCGGAATCCGCCTCCATTTGTATGTCAAAATTAGACTGATTTCCAATAGAAATTTCCTGAGTTTTATACCCTAAAAAGGATAATACTAAAGAGGTAGCAGCATTATCAGAAACAGACAAGCTAAACTCCCCGTCAAAATTAGTGACTGTCCCATTAGAAGTTCCTTTTTCCTGTACAGTGACTCCAGGCAGAGGCATCCCTTGCTCATCAGAGATCACCCCCGACACCTGGCGTTCCTGTGCCTGAAAGGAGAAGGACAGGAAAGAAAATACTATTAAAAAAATTTTTGTCATTGTTTTTTTCATAATGATTAGTTTAAAGTTGAAAGTTAGGTTTGCAAATATTTTTATAAGTTTTCAATTCCTTCGCTAATTTAAAGTTGTCCTATTATTATATTAAGGTTACCAAAGTTCCTATAAAGCCTCGTTTTTTCGGACGAAATCGATATAGTCACACAGTAAAAAATCTGCACAGATATCTTCTTTGCATTAATTTAACAGTTCCAAATGTAAAAAATAATAATAAAAGAAAACAAAAAATAACAAAAAAAACCCTTTTTACCTTTTTATTTATTACATTTAATATTAATTTTGACCCATAAGCAGGATAATAATGAACAAAAAAACTAGTCAAAATACCTTTAAAAGGGAAAAGTCGTTAACAAAACTTAAAGATGCTGGAAAGGTTTGGGATGTACTTGTTATCGGTGGTGGAGCTACCGGTTTAGGGGTTGCCCTGGATTCCAGTTCCCGGGGCTTAAAAACATTACTCATAGAACAAGCCGATTTCGCTAACGGCACATCAAGCAGAAGCACGAAGTTAGCCCATGGAGGAGTAAGATATCTGGCCCAGGGTAATATAAGCCTGGTATTTGAGGCCTTGAAAGAAAGGGGACGCATGATCAAGAATGCACCTCATCTGGTAAAAATGCTTCCTTTTATTATTCCGGGATATTCATGGTATCAGAAATATTTTTACGGAATAGGATTGAAAATATACGATTGGATGGCCCGTAGCAGGAGACTGCAAAAAACGAAAATTCTAGGCGCCCAATCTGTCAGGAGGCTGCTTCCCAATTTAAAGGAAGAAGGCTTACAAGGAGGGATCCTCTATTTCGATGGTCAATTTGACGATACCCGCTTGGCCATCAATATGGCGCAAACCGCCTCAGAACAAGGGGCTACCTTAATCAACTATATGAAGGCCCTGGATTTAATAGAAGATAAAAAGGGTAAAATTGCAGGAGTTAAAGCGAAAGATATCGAAACCGATCAGGTTTTTGATCTTCAAGCAAAAACTGTAATTAATGCTACCGGAGTTTTTGTTGACGATATCTTAAAAATGGACGAGATCAAGAAAAACCCTCTGGTCAAAGCCAGTCAGGGAATTCATATCGTGCTGGACAAATCCTTTATGGATGGTGAAAATGCCTTGATGATACCCTCCACCTCTGATGGCCGCGTTTTATTTGCCGTCCCTTGGCATGATCATTTACTCGTGGGGACAACGGACACACCTGTTGAAACCCATAACCTTGAGCCTGTTGCCCTACAAAGTGAAATCGACTTCATTCTGGAAACTCTTCAAGGTTATTTAAAGAAAAAGCCTTCCAAAAATGATATTTTGAGCATTTTTGCTGGTCTGCGACCGCTAGTGCAGCCAGATAAAGAAAAAGGCACTAAGGAGATCTCACGGGATCATAAATTAAGTATAAGCGCCTCAAATCTTATTACCATAACCGGTGGGAAATGGACGACATACAGGAAAATGGCAGAAGATGTAGTCGATGCAGCTATTGAGACGGGTAATTTAACCAGGTCTTCCTGTAGAACCCAGGATTTAAAAATTCACGGGTACACCACTGATATTCAAAATGATGCTTTGAGTATTTATGGAAGTGATGCCGGTCATATTACTGATTTAACAAAAAACAACCCGAAACTAAAGGAAAGAATTCACCCAAAATTTCCTAATATTAAGGCGGAAATTGTCTGGGCTGCCAGAAATGAAATGGCCAGAAATGTGGAAGATATCCTGGCACGAAGACTTCGGATGTTGTTTTTGGATGCTCGTGCCGCTATCGATTCCGTGGAAACTGTAGCAGGTATTCTGGCCGTAGAACTTAACAAGGATAAAACCTGGGAAAAAGAACAAATTAAAAAATTCACCACAATGGCTCAGCGTTACCTTGCCCAGGAGTATGTCCCAAAGCAAAATAAAAGTAAAAAATTAGAATTAAAATAAACCTACAATATGGAAGAATACATCCTTGCCCTGGATCAGGGAACCACAAGTTCAAGAGCAATAATCTATGATAAAAATGGAAAGTCTGTTTCTGTGGCACAAAAAGAGTTCACCCAACATTTTCCAAAACCAGGCTGGGTGGAACATGATCCCGAAGAGATTTGGTCCTCACAAATAGGGGTTGCCGCCGAGGCGGTTTCTAAAGCCAAACTGAAATCGGATAATTTAAGAGCCATCGGGATTACCAATCAACGGGAAACCACTGTGGTTTGGGACCGCACCACTGGGGAGCCTATATACAATGCCATTGTATGGCAGGATAGGCGAACTTCTGATTACTGTGATCAGTTACGCAATGAGGGGCATGAGAAAATGGTGCAAGAGAAAACAGGCCTGGTACTGGATTCTTATTTCGTAGCCACTAAAGTCAGGTGGATACTCGAAAACGTTGTAGGGGCTAAAGAAAAAGCAGAGGCAGGTCAACTTGCCTTGGGGACTATCGATTCTTGGTTGATATGGAACCTCACTGATGGTCAAAAGCACATTACCGATGTTACTAATGCCTCCAGAAGTTTAATTTATAACATTCATAGCCTTGACTGGGATGAAGAATTATTAGCTCTTTTCGGGATACCAAAAAGCATGCTACCCGAGGTTTGTGATTCAAGCGGAGAACTTGCTTTAACTTCAGGAGCTATTTTTTCTAAACACATTCCTATTACAGGAATCGCAGGTGATCAGCAAGCGGCTTTATTTGGCCAAATGTGTATTGAAAAAGGAATGGCTAAGAATACTTACGGGACAGGCTGTTTTATGTTGATGAACATCGGAGAAAAACCAATTATTTCGGAAAACAAGCTGGTAACCACCATTGCCTGGAAAATCGGGGATCAGGTGCACTATGCCCTGGAAGGAAGTATTTTTATCGCAGGTGCTGTAGTACAGTGGTTACGCGATGGCCTGGAAATAATTAGCTCTGCAGCGCAGGTAGAAACCCTTGCTGCCCAGGTCGATAGTAGTGATGGCGTATATGTGGTTCCGGCCTTTGCAGGGTTAGGTGCTCCTCACTGGGATCAACATGCAAGGGGTACTATTGTAGGGGTAACCAGGGGCAGCAACCGAAGTCACATCGCACGTGCAGCCCTTGAAAGCATTGCCTATCAAACCCTGGATGTAGTCAGGGCTATGGAAGCAGATAGCGGCGTGGAAATTAAGGAACTCCGTGTTGACGGAGGAGCCACGGCAAATGCCCTCCTTATGCAAATACAATCCGATATTCTTAATACACGAATAATCAAATCTGAAAACAGTGAAGTGACCGCCCTGGGTGCGGCTTATTTAGCCGGGCTTGGAAGTGGAATATGGAAAGATATTGAAGAGATTAACAAAAAATGGGAAACCAAAGAGTGCTTCTATCCCGATTCCTCCACCCCTACCAAGGAAATGATAAAAGGCTGGGAACGGGCTGTAAAAGCAACAAAAAATTGGTCTGAAAACTAAATAGATAAATCGATATGACGGAATTTACAGCCGAATTTTTAGGCACGATGTTTTTAATATTAATGGGAAACGGTGTAGTAGCAAATGTTGTATTAAAGGGCACCAAAGGAAATAACGGGGGTTGGATGGTCATTACCACAGGTTGGGCGCTCGGTGTGTTTACCGGCGTTGTTATCGCAGCCCCATATAGCGGGGCCCATATCAATCCGGCGGTAACACTAGGTCTATCCATTGCAGGAGAATTTCCATGGGCTAAAGTACCAATATTTATCACCGCCCAAATGCTCGGAGCAATGGTCGGAAGTTTTCTGGTCTGGGCCATATACCGACACCACTTCAATTGCACCCAGGATTCCAACCTTCAATTGGCGGCATTCAGCACAGGACCAGCCATTAGAAATAAATTTTCAAATGTGTTAAGTGAACTCCTGGGAACTTTCACCCTGATCTTTGCGATCTTCTATGTGACAGAACCAGTAATGGCTAATGCCAGTGAAACTCCCATTGGCCTTGGATCATTAGGTGCAATCCCGGTATCTTTACTGGTTTTGGCCATCGGGCTTTCCCTGGGAGGGACAACCGGATACGCCATTAACCCGGCACGAGATCTGGGACCCAGAATTATTCATTCTTTTGTACCTATAAAAAATAAATGTAAAAGTGACTGGAGTTATGCCTGGATTCCTATTGTGGGTCCATTAATTGGTGCAGGCCTTGCAGCAATAGCTTATCTAGCCCTACACTCCTAAAAGGCGCCCCTATGATGAAGAAATTACCGCTATTGATGGTTATCCTGTTCCTTACCGGATGCCAGTCCCTTGACCAGGAAGAGAATAGCCCTGCTCCACCCCAAGGAGAAATAAAAAAGGTAGTGCCCTTAACAGAGTCCCCCGATTTACCCGGGGTGATTTTTACAGATATCTCCAAGATCAAGGAAGCTGAAAAATCCACGGTCATTATGGACGAGTTAATTAAATTTGTCCACGCTACCCCGGAGAACGAATCGATTTATATCTCTATTTATTTATTTGAGTATGCTCCTTTGATTACTGCGCTAAAAGAAGCCTATTCACGGGGAGTAGATATCCATATAAGCCTTGACAGGAGTGACCGGAGCAACAATCAGGCGACTATTACGGATTTAGCAAGCCTTGGTGAAAACATAGAAATAATACCGGTCAATAACAATGCTAGTTCCATTGCTATCAATCACAATAAATTCGTGCTCTTTTCCAGTGTTGAAACTGCGGAGGGAGCCTTGAATGAGGTGGTTTTTCAAACCTCTCATAATTTTACCAACAGCGGAACAAAGAAGATCCAGGACGCCCTCCTCTTTTCCCATTCAGCACTCTATAATGCCTATTTGAATTATTGGGAACAGATCAAAAATCATGCTTCAGATTCGATGGACCAGTTTACCTTTACCGAATATAAAAATGAATCCGGTAATATTCATGTTCAGTTCTACCCTAAAAGAAAGGATGGTGAACCCCTTGGTGAAGATAGCATCCTTGAAATATTAGATAAGGTTACTAACCCTGGACAAAGTACTATTACTGTCGGGATGTCCGATTGGTCTGATTCCAGAGTCTCTATTCTAAACAAATTGGAAGAATTATTAGAAAAAGGCTCAAAAATAGAAATCATCACAAAAACCGGAAAAGGTCCTCAGGTCACTGATATGCTAAAAAAGTTGGAAGCCAAAGGGGCATTGATCAAGGTTTTTAACATGAACAGAGACGCCCAGATCCCCGTGATCAATATTCATACAAAAATACTTCTGATTGATGGGGAGTATGAAAATAAGGACCAAAAGGTTCTCATTACCGGCACCCAGAATTTTACCAATAATGCGCTCTGGAACAATAATGAAGTCACTTTAATTCTAAAAGACGAAAATATTTTTAATGATTACCAGGAATACTTTCAACAATTAAAGAAGCTTCCAGGAATTGATTTAACCCAATAAATTACCAATTGATGAAACTAAGATATTTAATAGCTATTTCTCTGCTTTTAACGCTTAAAACTTACGGACAGGACAACCCATTAAAAGAAAATCCAAAACTTGTTGTGGGCATTGTAGTAGACCAGATGCGGTATGATTATTTAACCAGGTTCTGGGACCGTTTCGGTGAAGATGGTTTTAAAAGACTGATAAACAACGGGTTTAATTTTAAAAACAATCACTTTAATTACATCCCTACCTATACCGGCCCCGGACATGCTTCGGTTTGGACTGGTACTAGTCCGATGAACCATGGGATTATTGGAAACAACTGGTTCAATAAAACTCAAGGACAGTCTATTTATTGTACTGATGATGCTTCTGTTGAGCCCGTTGGGACCAATTCAAAAGCTGGCAAAATGTCCCCTAATTTACTTAAAACCACCACCCTGGCTGATCAAAATAGGTTACACACCCAGATGCAGGGAAAAACCATAGGAGTTGCTCTTAAAGACAGGGGGTCTATCCTTCCTGCCGGGCATACTGCCAATGCTGCTTACTGGTTCTATGGAGGCCAGGAAGGAAAATTCATTACCAGTTCCTTCTATAAAAATGAGCTCCCCCAATGGGTTAAAGAATTCAATAATTCAGGACAAGCAGCATCTTATTTTAAAACCTGGAACACGCTTTACCCGATCGAATCATATACAGAAAGCGGTACGGACCATAACAATTTTGAAAGAGGTTTTAGCGGAAAATCAAAAGCCACTTTGCCATATGATCTTGAAAAATTAAAATCAGAAAACGGGAATTTTAGTCTATTAAGTCAAACTCCTTTTGGGAATGACCTGACTACTGATTTTGCCATGGCTGCTATCAAAGGTGAAGCCCTTGGTCAGGATGAGATCACTGATATTCTCACCTTGAGTTATTCAAGTACGGATTATATAGGCCATAATTTTGGGGTGAATTCAAAAGAAGTACAGGATGCCTACCTGAGATTGGATAAAAATCTGGCAAGTCTCCTCCAATACCTTGATAAGAATATAGGTGAAGGTGAATATACCATCTTTTTGACAGCAGATCATGGAGCAGTCGATGTTCCGGCATACCTCCAATCTGTAAAGATACCCGGAGGGTATTTTAATGATGAAGCATTCACCGAATCACTAAAAGCTTTTGTTAAAAATCAATACGGTAGTGATGATCTGATCCAGGACGTATCCAATGCTCAAATCTTTTTTAATTACCAAAGCCTTTTGGAGGAAGGAATCGATGCAAAAGAATTAGAGGATGCTGTAGCCAGCTATGTCCTGCAGTATAACCAAATGGATAAGGTTTATACCCGACACGATATGATGAGTACAGGCTTTACCGAAGGACTCCCCTATTTATTGCAAAATGGATTTAACCAGCGTCGCAGCGGGGATGTACTCTTTGTTTTAGATCCCGCCACAATCATCTATCCAAAAACAGGCTCTACCCACGGAAGCGGATTGAATTATGACACCCATGCACCATTGATTTTCTATGGTGCCGGGATAAAGAAAGGAAGTACCACTAAACGTTCTGAAATTATCGATATCGCCCCCACTATGGCAGCCTTATTAGGTATTCAGTTTCCTAATGGAACAACAGGAAGGCCCTTATATATCATGCTCGATAAATAGTTCCAGCAATGTTATTAAAAAGAAGGCTAATTGTGATCCTGTTTTTCTTGATCACTTTTTCTGGAAAATCCCAGGATATAGTGGACATGGAATTTGGGAACGGGCTTGTAAATACTGTCGCCAGGGATAGCTCCTTTAGTGTAAAGTTTGGAGCAAGATTTCAGAGCTTGTTCACTTCAGCCTGGAGCCTTTCTGATCCTCAAACCTCCGGATCGCCACAAACCAATTTTCTTATAAGAAGATCGAGGTTAAAATTCAGTGGTTTTGCTCTTTCCCCGGCCTTGCGCTATAAATTAGAACTGGGCTTATCCAACCGGGATATCTCGGGAGCTAATCCCTTTACGGGAAAGGCTCCTCGCTATATACTGGACGCCGTATTAAAGTGGAATTTCCATGAAAATTTTGTCTTATGGGCCGGGCAGACCAAACTTCCGGGGAACAGAGAAAGGGTTATTTCTTCTGGTGATCTTCAACTGGTCGATCGGTCTATTCTAAACAAGCACTTTAATATCGATCGGGATATGGGCATCCAACTCCATCATTACTTTATCCTTGGCAAGGAATTTACCGTCAAAGAGATTGTTAGTTTGGCCCAGGGGGAAGGTCGGAATATTATGACAGGAAATCTGGGAGGCTTTCAATATACAGGCAGGCTTGAAATACTTCCATGGGGTGAATTCCAGGATTACCAACCAGTAGATTTTGAAAGACTCAATTCCCCGAAACTTGCTTTAGGCTTGAGTTACGATTACAATAATAATTCGGTGAGAACCCGGTCAAACAGCGGAAGTTTTATGCAAACCGATTCCGGGTTCTTTGAAACAGATATTAAGACAATTTTTGTTGATGCGATGTTCAAGTACTCCGGAATTTCTTTTATGGGGGAATATGCCAAGAGAAAGGCGAAAAATCCTATTGCAGTAAATTCAGATGGTAGTCCAACCGGCGATGTTGTAAGTAGCGGAGAAGGTTTAAATCTGCAAATGGGATACCTCTTCAAAAATAATTATGAAATCGTTGGCCGGTACTCCCAATTAAATCCTAAATTCGATACCTATAAGGGAATCGAACAACAGTATACCCTTGGCTTTTCCAAATATGTTGTAGGTCATAATCTCAAAATACAAACGGATATCAGTTTAAATGATTTATATAATAAGCCTTCTGATCAATTGATGTATCGACTTCAAATTGATTTTCACCTTTAATTTTATGTTATGATAAGAATAAATATTTCCTTTTTTCTTCTCCTGTTTTGTGCTACAAGTCTTGTCGCTCAGCATTCTGATAAGCAGGATGAACAAAAAAAAGAAAGACCCAATATCGTTTTTATAATGTCCGATGATCACGCCTATCAGGCGATAAGCGCCTATGATAGTACGCTGATCAAAACGCCGAATATTGATAGAATAGCCGAAGAAGGAATTTTATTTACCAATGCCAGTGTGACCAATTCCATATGCGCTCCATCGAGAGCGGTGATCCTAACTGGCAAGCATTCCCATCTAAATGGTAAGATCGATAACAGAAGGCCCTTTGACACCACCAATGTAACTTTCCCCCAACTCTTCCAGCAGGCCGGTTATCAAACTGCGATGTTCGGTAAACTCCATTTTGGAAACAACCCCAAGGGAGTCGATGAATTTAAAATATTGCCAGGCCAGGGAAGTTATTACAATCCCCGGTTTATTACCAAAGAAGGCGATACCATTATTGAAGGCCATGTCACTGATATCATCACTGACCTAACCATAGACTGGCTTGAGCAAAAAAGGGATCCCGAAAAGCCATTTATGTTAATGTATCTTCATAAAGCGCCTCATCGTTCCTGGATTCCTGCTGAAAGACATTATAAGGAATTCACTCAAAACAAGTATGAACTACCGGCCACACTTTATGATAATTACAAAAGAAATCCAACGGGAAGAAATACCGGTAATGAACTCAATAAAAGAGTGAATATGAATCCTTATAGCACAGCAGCGAGAACTGCTGAAATGAATATCAGGAAACATATGACTCTGGGCTATGATAATAAAATAGATACCACGACCCTAAGGAAGTTAGGCATTAAGGAACCCTATATGAAAAATACCCCGGTAAAACGGATGACTGAGGAGCAAAGAAAGGCCTGGGAGAAGGTTTATAATCCCATATCTGAGGATTTCGAACAAAGGTATCCTACTATGAATGATTCTACACTTATGGCCTATAAATATCAGCGATATATGCAGGATTACCTGGCCACTATTGCCGGGGTGGATGAAAATGTGGGCCGTTTAATGGATTACCTGGAGAAAAAGGATCTTGACAAAAATACAGTAGTGGTCTATACTTCAGATCAGGGCTTTTATCTGGGAGAACATGGTTGGTTTGATAAGCGTTTCATGTATAATGAATCCTTTAAAACGCCTCTTTTGATCAAATGGCCCAATGAAATAACCCCGGGAACCACTGAAGATGAAATGGTACAAAACCTTGATTTTGCACAGACCTTTCTAGAGATGGCCAGCATCGATGCTCCCGAAGATATGCAAGGGAAAAGTCTCGTTCCCCTTTTAAAAGGTGAGAAAGAAGCCTGGGACCGAGATGCAGTTTATTACCACTATTATGAATATCCTGGAATCCATGCGGTTAAACGTCATTATGGTATTGCGACCAAACGGTATAAACTAATTCATTTTTACTATGATATCGATGAGTGGGAACTGTATGATCAATACGAAGATCCCCAGGAAATGAATAATGTTTACCATGACCCTGAATATGCCGAGGTAAGAGAAATGATGAAGGAGAAATTAAAAGAAATTAGAAAAAAGTATAAAGACTCTGAGGAATTGGACAACTATTATATCGAATTATATAATAAGGATAAAAAGTAAATCGGAGCGAATCCAAAAATTGATTTAAGCAGAAAATATCGGGAAGTAAACCTCCCGATATTTTTTTAATACCCTATCTGAAATGTCCTGGAATAATGCCTGCGATTTAAATCTCGAGGAAGGGTTTTCAAAGCAGGATTAGCTTAAGAAGTAACCCAAAAATTTATTCATAATACCAGTGGGGATGCTAGGCCTTGGAACTTAAAAAACCAGCCAAAGACCTTATGATAAATCAAACGGGTATTTTATAATTAATTTACCGGTAATCTTTTATACCGCTTAATTACCTTCAAGAAAGTTATTGCTAAACAACGGTGACTTTAATGCCGTATTCTTCCAGCGTTTCACGGGTAAAATCAGAGATCCCGGTATCGGTGATGATCTCATCTATACTCTCGAACCCACATATTCTTCCAAAACCTCTTTTTCCAAATTTGGTCGAATCGGCAAGGACAATGGTTTTCTGAGACACTTTAATCATTTCTCGGTTGAGACGTGCTTCCATAACATTTGCCGTGGTAAGTCCGAATTCTAGATCAATCCCGTCTACCCCAAGAAAAAGTTTGGAACAGGAAAAATCCGAAAGATTATTCTCGGCATACATGCCGGTTACTGAAGAAGATCTTTTTCGAAGGATTCCTCCCAGCTGAATAACATCGATTTCCAAATGTTGATTTAATTCAAGGGCCACATTTAATGCTGAAGTAATCACCGTTAAGTTTTCCTGAGGTTTAATATGCTTGGCCAAGGATAATACTGTGGTCCCCGAAGCAATAAGAATAGAATCATTTGCAGTAACCATACTCGCAGCTACTTCCCCTATTCCCATCTTTTCTGAAAAATGGATTTTTTCTTTCTCACTTAAATGCCTGTCCGTTGCATAGGGATTGGTCAGGGTAGCGCCGCCATGCATGCGGTAAAGCATACCTTTTTCTTCCAAAAACTTCAGATCCTTCCTAACAGTGACCGAGGACACGTCAAATTCATCACAGAGATCCTGGACTTTTACCTGCCCGTCTTTTTGAACTTTTTCAATAATTACCTGATGCCTTTCAACTGTGTTCATCCAAGTTTTTTTGGTGGGTATATGCTTTGATTATCATACAAAATACAATAAAATCCCTTAATAAACCAAATTAAGGAATTCGGCTTACTTGTATAATTATCTAGGATCTAGGTTTAGAAATAAGGTAATCAGGCCCGTAAGGATGGAACTATTTTTCTGCTACCGGCCTTGGAAAACTATAAAAAGAAGAGTCAAAGGCGTATAAACAATTGAAAAATTACCTTAAAAGTAAAAGGGAAGAAAAAGGAAGTTGGGTAAATTCATTAAAACCTTCTTTCCAAAGAGAAGGGTTCCAGCTTAACATTGGGTCTTTTCGAGGCTATAATTTGACTGACTAATTTCCCGGTGATGGGGCCCAGGCTCCAACCAATCATCGCATGACCAGTGGCAATGGTCATATTTGCGTATTTATTAGGCCTGCCAATATAAGGTAATCCATCAGGAGACACAGGCCGAAGCCCTGAGCGAGCATTGCTCATCTCCTTATCGCTAATCTCTACGTCTTTATAATAAGTTTTAGCGGCCTTTCTAATGGCGGATACCCTTTCAGACCGTATAATTTCATTCTGACCGGAAAACTCCATGGTTCCAGCAAAACGCGTAAAACCCTTCATAGGTGTTACGGCTACTTTTGCTTCACTTAAGATAGTAGGAATACTTATCCCGTTGGATTTAAATGCATCAATACTGTATCCTTTCCCGCCCTGTAAAATAATATTTAAGTTTAGTTTCTTCGCTAAATCCGAGGTCCATGTTCCTGCGCACAAAAGGAATTCTTCACCGGAATAAAATGCTTTTGATGTTTGCACTCCCACAACCCTATCCTTTTCAGTCTTTATTCCTGTTACTTCTTCCTCAAGTTTAAATTCGACCCCCTGATCGAGCAACCAACTGTAAAAGTTTTTCATAAACTGATTTGGCGTGGAATGCGAGTTATTTACATAATGAACAGCCCCAGTGATGTGATCTGATAGGGAAGGCTGTAAATCCAGGATCTCCTGGCGTGAGAGAATATCCACTTGAATTCCTTCCATTTGTAGTTTTTTTGCTTTCTCTATTTCTTCCCTGGCTGATTTTTCAGTAGTATATACCGATAAAAGCCCTTTTTTTTCATAATGGGTCTCCAGGCCAACTGATTTGAGTAATTCTTCATAAAGGAATTGGCTTTTGGAAAGCATCTCTTTTAGGATAGGAATGGATCGCTCTACCCTTGGGGGTGTTGCAGATTTTTTAAATTTCCAGGCCCACTCAAAAAATTCCAGATCCCACCTTGGTTTGATATAAAATGGGCTGGATTTATTCCACATCATTTTTAATCCTTTGTTTATCATTCCTGGAGATGCCAGAGATAGTATATGACTGGGTGCGATGAAACCTGCATTAATATTCGATGCTCCTTTGGTAAGGTCTTCTTTTTCTATTACAGTAACTGCATAACCTTCTTTTATAAGATAATAGGCTGAAGAGAGTCCAATAATTCCTCCACCAATTACTATTACTCTTTTCATATGTTTGAGTCTTTTCGTGAATTTAAAAAAATTATTCTAATCCTATAGCTCAGCCCCTAGTTTGGCCACTGTCGAGCAGGCATCTTTCCTTTAAGAGCAATTTCTATATGGCTTAACAAACATACCTTATCTTAAATTTAACTTCAAAATGGATTTAATGTAGAGGTTGGTTTCAAGTTTCAAAACCTAGAAAAAATAAGTATCATCGAAAAGCTAAGAAACTCTCAGCATTTTTTCGCCGGACCTTCGTCCATTTATTTCTAATTTATTATCTTTAAGTTACTTAATTGGTTTTAGACTTTCTCCAATTATTTCAATTTGACTTTCTATCCGTTGGAGGTTCATGATGACCTCGAATTATTGATGTGTAAATTAAATCAAACCTACAGGCCACTGTTAGATTCACTGAATTTTCTAACAAGATGTAACCCTGGTTAAATAATCATCAATCCCATAATGCTGGAGTCTTTTTACATATGGATGGTTTTCCACCTCTGTCAGAGCCTTTTACTTGGCCTTGTGATCTACTTTTCCCGACAGGGATTCTGGTGGAACCTACTTTTTATTGCCTATGTATGCTGGATCCTTGCTGGATACCTCCCTGCTCAGGTGAGCCTTTACGAATTATGGTTAAAAATAGCCTTACCGGCCTCGGGTATCAATATTTTACTATTCGCATTCGTACCTGAACCACATCCCCCAATTACCGACCATACCTTTAATTTAAAACTCAAGTTGCAAAACAGAAATTTAAACTTGGAAAATATAAGAAAAGGGATTTCTGTGATCGGTGCTGCAGGCAGTGGAAAAACACAATCGGTGGTTTACAATACCTTGCAGCATTTTAGAAAACATTCCTTTTCAGGGCTAATCCATGATTATAAAGATTTTGAACTCACTGAACTTGCCTATCCACTTTTTAAATCCGGAGAGCTACCTTTCTACATTATCTCCTTCGATAAGTGTATTCACCGGGTAAATCCTATTGCGCCCCATTATATGAGCGATCAGGAAAGTGTCAATGAAATGGCTCGTGTTCTTTTGATTAACCTCACAGAACAAAGAGACATTGTAGCCTCCGGAACGCTACGGTTCTTTCATGATGTGGCCGAAGGCATAATAGGTGGTATGATCTGGAAGCTTAAAACTGAAGATCCTCAGAATTGTAACCTTCCTTATCTGATTAATTATTACCAGAAAATGGATAACAAAGGCCTGGCCGACTATCTTATCTCCGATCCCATCTCCCGGAACATGGCTGCTGCCTACATCAATGGTTTGGAATCCGAGCGGCAAACCGCCGCTGCCAGAAGTACCCTGTCCAATGCCTTCAAGAAAATAACTTCCTCGAGGATCTTCGATGTCCTCTCAAAGGATGAAATCCCTCTAGATATTAATAATCCGGAAAACCCTGCAGTGGTCTGTATAGTGAATAACCCAAAGTTTGAGACCGCATATACCCCGGTAATATCTTCCATCATCCATACGATAATCAAGCAAATGAGTGTTCGCAAGCGTTGTCCCTCCTTTCTATTAATGGAGGAAGCTCCTACCATTAGGTTACTGCATATGCACCGGGTTCCAGCAACCCTGCGTAGTTTTAATATTTGTACCGTCTATGTCATGCAGGATCGCTCCCAAATAGATCTGATCTATGGTGAAAAGGCGAGCAGGGCAATTTTAAGTAATTTATCGTATCAATTTTTTGGAAAGGTCAATGACCCTCTCACCGCTAAATACTTTGAACGCTTCTTTGAACTGATCGAAAAAGAAAACATCAGTATAAGTGAGGGATTAAATCTGGATTTTGACGCCAGAATAACGCGCAGTAAAAGAGAAGTTTCACAAATAAGGGCAGACCTTTTTTTCAGGTTAAAACCAGGGGAGTTTGTTTGTTATGCCGACGGAAAAGCCTACCCGGTTGTATTTGAGCAGTCCAGGCCGGTATTAGAAAGACCACTTTTAAATAATGACAAAGACTAAGTTAATCCTTAAAATCTATTTAAATAATGATTTTCTTATTTTTAACCGGATTGTTCTAGAAGTGGTTTTCTCCTGGATCTCCACGGACAAGCGATGGTTTTTGCCGGGAATATACTTGGGTAATATCACGACAAATCGCTCCTTTTGATCCGTTAAAATTGAAGGATCGATCTCAGAAATATACCAGGGGACAAGACTCCTTTTTTGATAAGAAGCTTTCTTTTTTTGATTACCTAATTCTGCAAAAACCCTGAGCTTTCCAGGTTCAAATATTATGGGGGACTGATTTTCAAGTTCCATGATAAGGATCAGATAATCACTGTAAAATAATACTTTATTTACGGCAAGCCGGATACCATCAGACCTTTTGTATTGCAATGTTCTATAGGGGGATTGAAGCAATTGTCCGGCCATCTTTTCAAATTTAGTATGATCACCCCCAGGCTTTTTATCTTTTAATTCAAGGCTATCTGCCTTTTTCAATCTTTTTCCTGAACTGGCTTGGATAAAGTAATTCCAGGTATGAAGACTATCCGCATATTTTAGATGAAAGGTGTAGAGCCGGTTATCTGTAGTAATGACCAGTAGGTTACTATCCCTTCCCGGTTGGGCTTTTAATAGTCCAAGCCTATGAGGATTCTCCTGGCTGTAACCAAAAGCAAAATTATCATTTCCCACAATTGCCTGACGGATAGGCTCAGAAAATATAACGGCGACATTTTCGCGGTTATTCCCATAAAGCTTAGCATATTCTTGTGCGCTCATCAAAGAAGTCATACAGAAGAACAATAGTGTTAAGAGCGTTTTCATGATTTTGATTTTAATAGCAGTTGATAATTATTTAAAACAAGAACTTTTATATTACGATTATTCCGCCTGAAGATATTCCTCAGGCCTCTGACCTGAGGAATTCCACTGATATTGATGTCATTTACAAGATCCCCGACTAGCTGGTTGGAAGCCTCAACCCGGAAACTGTTTTCAATGTATATCCCTTTTTGCTTATCCTGAAGATCAAAAGCTTCAAGGCTTACCTCAAACGCCCCTATCCTTTCCACCGTTACCATCACTCTGTTTTGCTGCATGGACACCTGCCCATAAACCAGGGTCTTTTTTGGAATTTTTTGATTCCCCATCATAACCCCTTCCATTAATTCAAGAATAATGCGCATTCCCGTTTTGATAACCTGGTTTCCATAGACCCGGCTTTTAAGAACCAGCCCATTTTGCGTTTCCGCAACTTTTGCTCCTAGAAAGAATTCTGTGTGGCCGTCTGAAAGGTCCTCAAACACTTCTTTCCTCTTTGGGTCCTCTGTTTTCAAAGTAATGAGGGAATCCTCAATGGCACGCTGGATGATCTTCTGGCTACTATCAGCCTTCCAATATTCCATTTCCTCTTCCTGATATAACTTATTTTCCCGTTCCAGCTCCTCCTTCTGCGGTGGTTCATACAATTCTGGAATTCGGCGCTGCTTTTCGGGTTCGATGTCATCAATGGCTTCCAGTTTTGATTCATACTCCTTTTCAGTGACCTCTAATAACGGCAGTTCGGGGTTTTTAAAGGTTTCCTTCGGTTGTTTCTCCGTTCCAAACACATAGAGGGAATACAGGACAATGAAGCCTATTACACATATGATTACCCCACCAAACACAACCTTCTTCTTATCTATCCTCATCAGTTACTTTTTTTAATTGTTTTTCATAATAATCCGTAATCAAAAGTCCATGTGGATTTTCAGGGAATTTCCTATCGACCTGAATCAACTTACCGGTTACCGTTAAATGGTACCGATCAATATTTTCTCCGCGACTGATCTTTAAAATAAGGACTGCAGTAAAAAGAATTTTACCCTCTTCTAGAGTCACCCTGAAATCCGAATTCTCAATCTCTTGTATCAAAGAATACTGAAGGATTCTATTATAAAGACCATCCTCCTTTTTTTGTTTATATAACTGATCCACGGAATGATCTCCAAGCCATAAGGCCTTACTCAATCGCTCTCTATAATTGATACTGTTTAGCTCATAGAAAAGTAAAAGAAAGCGTTCCAGGTGTGCCCTGGATTCAACCTCTAAATATCGTTTATGATATACCTCCTTTAACGGAAGTACAGCTCCCTTAGCATCGATCACGAAGGCTTTATTGAGTGCTTCTTTATGAACTTCCCTGACCTGATAAAGCGAAAAAAGGGATATCAGTGTGGCTGAGCCTACCATACAGATGGTAATCAACCGATTGATCCTCAGGCTCTCAAAAATGTTTTTATAAGGTAGCATAGTATTTGATTATTGAAATAGTTTAAAGGTAAAAGTGATGGCCCTTTTATATAATTTGAACTTCAAAAGGACGATAAAAGCAATCGAACCTAATTCCAGAACCGGTTCGAGCACTCCGGGTTCCTCGCCGGTTAAATTTGGCCAGAATTCTGCATTGATAGCCCTGTAAAGAGTATTGATAAAGATATTAACCAGGAAAAAAGCAGGTACGATCATATATACCGCTGCATAGGTCTTAAAGAAATTATAACCGGTTTGCCTGAATTTTTCAAATACCGAAAGGCTCATAATAAGAGGAAAGAACACCTGCATCAGGCCGAGAATAAAAAACCGCTCTGCCAGAAATAAGGGGTATATAAACAAGTCCAGTATCCAAAGAAATAGACCGATGATAAAGGCCACAAGCTTCATGGGATAAAAAGGGGTAACAAGGTATTCATATAATATACCCAGGGCTTTACCCCCGGCCTCCAGGAACCCGGTATCCTGCTCGATTTCAATATCCTGGAGTTGTAAGGGAACAAGAGCCGGCGCAGTATCTACAAATCCCGCCTCTATGGCAACAAGGAGCTGGTCAAAGGCGGAAAGAATTTGGGTGGAATAAATGACCAGCAGAACGATAGCCAGGTTCTTAATCAAATCCGCTGGAGAAAGCCCCCAGGTTTCTCCCTCCCGTTCTACAGCGCCCTCCAGGTATTTCATAATTATATTAACCAAAAAGAGTACCACGGCCAAGATCTTGATCCCAGTAATAGTGTACTGGGAGAACTTTGCCTCCTTGATGGTCGTATAAATTGAGTCGATATATTCCAGTCCAAGATCCATCCTAATAACCGGTTTCCCTTTGATTGATTTTCTGATGTACTTTTCTGAATTCTATGACCTGATCATAGCGCCTTTTTTTCCTTTTAAGTTCATCGACCATCTGACGAGACCTGATCTTCTGTTCCTCTAATAGAAGGATTCGCTCGGCATCGGTCATATTTAAAAAGTTGCTGGTTAGAATACCCTGCATAAAGTTTAAATCTTCAAGCGCAATTTCGATCAGACTATTAAAGGAATCCGATACCTTATCGACTTCATCGGCCTTAATGAAAGGGGAATTGATAATTTCGGCCAGATCATCCCGAACCATATCAAATAGCTCTTGATTGTTCTGGGTAATCTCCCTTACCATCTTAAGTTGCTTTAATACTGAATTGACCTGCTCGACTTTTTCCTTTTGTTCCTTGAGGAACTTTACGGTTTTAAGAAGTTCTGAAGTCTGCTTGGCAGACTCTATTAGGGATTTACCCAGGGCTATGAAATTGGTGTTGTCATACACAGGCATCCCCTGGGACCGCATGGATGAAATTCCAAGAGTAACCAATAAAATAAACGTTAGTGTTGTTTTCATGATTGTTGATTTAAAAATTGTTCAATGGCTTTCTCCATATTTCCGGATCGTTTATGGAGTTCTAAAATTTGTTGATGGTCTTTTCCATCAGTCAGATAAGCGGCATAAACCTCTGGAGGGACTTCGAGACGATAGATATTGCTTTGACTCCCGATCTTGATGAAGACCTCGGTATATTTTCTGGATCCCACCAGGTTATTTCGAATGGTCCTGAGCAGTTGGTGATCATGCTTACTCAGATGCAATCTTCTGACTAAAAGATCATAACCTTTTTCATTTCTCAGGCTGTAAATTATCTGAGTATTCTCCAGGATACTTGCGGCCACCGAGTCTTCGGGCAATTGATTGATCGATTGAAGAACGATCCCAATGGCAGCGTTTTGCTTCCTTATGGCCTGGTAATAAAATTCGACACTTTCCAGGACATCTCCGAACTTTAATTGCTTGGCAAATTCATCAAACAGGATCACCCCGCGCTCTCCAGGGTTCTGCCAAATACTTTTTTGCACCGCTGTTTTTATAAGCTTCAGCATCACGGCAAGAAGCTCCTGGTTGTCCTTGACTTCATCAAGTTCAAAAATGATAAACCGCTTATCTTCCAGTCTGAAGCGCTCCTGTTGGTCTTCCTGCGAAAACAAAAAACGATATAACCCCTGACCGGTATATTCGGATAACTGGAGAATAAATTGCTCCAGATTCAGGTGGTGATCTCCCTGGTAGATCGAGCCATGATCCTTCTTTATGGCTAACAGGTAGTTGTAAAATTTCTCGAGATCAGCTTCATTTTCACGCTCATAGAATTCCTGCAAAATCTTTTTGAGTAATACCTTATGAGATTTGGAAACCGGTCTTTTCCAGGCCGTTAATTCAAATAAAAAATCAGCGAGTTCTTCCAACTGATCCGGAGTGGGATCACCCTGAATAAAATAGAAAGGGTTAATACCCAATGGCTCACCGTGCTGATACCTGATTATAATATGATCCTTCGGATAAAGCCGGGCGAGTTTTCCATAGGATCCCCCCAGATCAATGATCACCAGGCGGGTTCCTGACTCAAAAAATTGCCTTAGTATATTGTTAGCTAAAAAAGATTTTCCCTCACCGGTAGGTGCAAAAATGGCAAAGTTCCTTGCTTTAATCCGTTTCTTTTCTTCATCCCAGAGGTCTTTGCGGATCGGTATATTTTCAAGACGGTCATTAAAATATATGCCGGAGGGATCCTCCTTAAAATTACCGGAATTCATATACAGGCATAAGCAATGCTTAAGATCGGTAATGTAAAAATCCTCGGTTTCCAGACTATTGAGATTTCCAGGATAGCCGGTGATAAAGTATCTCATGTTTTCCGAAGGTCCGGGAAGATAGGCTTCGATATCCAAAGCTCTAAAAGCACTGTTTATCTGGGAAATATTCTTTTGAAGGGCCTGCCGGGAATCCTCCCATAAAATAACCTGCATATGTCCTCTTACAATTCGCGCCTGGTCATCCCTGTTAATCCTTTGCATAAGGTCTTCAACGCGTTCCAGGTTGACCTGGTTTAAACTTCCAAAACGGACACTTTTCTTCAGAGCTTCCCTTTGCTTTTCCAAAGACTTCATCCAAAGACGATTGGAATCCAGAAATATGCACTGGATAAGCATATGATCGAAAAAAGCTTTTAGCCCTAGTCCATCTAAAAATCCCTGGGGAAAACTAAAATCATGTGTACTAAATGAAGCATTCGACTTATGGGTTTTAACCGGACCATTAAAGCACTTTTCATTGTTAATAATGACTGACCTTAAGTTTTTCTGGCCCACTTTTACAAATCCTTTTCCGGATTCCACATCAGTAGGGTTTTTCTGAAATAGGTTGAAATAAGCTTTTGTAAAGGTTTGCCAGTTAAGCAAGGAAAATGGGCGGAGTTTCATTGGCCCGGAATTATTCAAGAATAACTCGCAATCTTTTACGCTCTCTTTAAAGCTTTCGGCACCTTCTTGAAGGTTTTCAACTTCTTTAATGGATAGGGTCTTGAAAGGATTCTTCCATCGGTCAACCGGAAATTGGCCAGGGCCTGGCTGAATAAAAAACAGGTAACTGGTTTGTTTCAAATAGCTCCTGCCGGTAAAATATTTTTCCGTCGCCTCTGAGAGATAGGTCGTAGCCTTTCCTGGGTCATTAAAATGGAAGGGCGTTTTTTCGAACCGATCGATCCGTTGGATAATGATCCCAGGATTAAAAACCTTAAAGGCCTGAAACCAGGTTTCAAACAGTTCCTCAAAATTTTTCTCATCAAGGCCAAAGATCTCCGGAAGGTCCAACTGATAGCCCATCATAATATTCCCATTGGAAGATATTGCGAAATTTCCATTGATATAACACAATGGAGGCTGAGCATTTAAATTAATTTTCTTCATAATAAATACCTGTTATTTTTTTACCGGAATAAACCCTTTGATGATGTGAAGAGAATCCATTTAATCTGGAATGAGTTAAGAAGTATCTTAAGACCAGGTAAAGACCAGTGTTCAGCAATGGTAAAACTACAAGCAGATCCAGCCTAAAGGAAAAGATCAGAATCAGTAAACTCAAAAGAAGCGCGAGCATTTGAAGAGCAAAGAGATTAATGGTTAATCCAAAAATCAAAGCTTTCTGGCGTATATGACGGTATATTTCAAAAGCTGCCATTATACTACAATGCCTATGAGATAAGTAAAAATACCTACAACAGCCCCGGCAATAAGCACGAAGACTAAAACCCGGGTTATACCTTTCTTCATATCGCTGTTTTCTCCAAAAAAATGACCAGCATTAAAAAGAAAGCCAATCAAAAAGATCACTCCAAGGAGAATGGGGAAAACTGCTCTTACCGTATCGGCCATATCAGCTACAGAAGTTTCTATCCCACCAATTTGTGCAAATAGTGGGATAGCCTTCAGGGACAAAAAAAGTGTGAGATAGTTTAATTTCTTCATCAGATTTAATTTTTGGTTCTGAGAAGAAATTTATCTGAATATCAGATGTTTAGACTAAAAACTAGGTGGCTTTAACCCAACTTCAGCCGCATTTTTATGGATTCTTTTATTAAAATTAAATTTTAAGAAATTATTTCAGTAGAATTACGAAATTCGCAACCAAAGCAAGGGATGACTACTTGCCTGATTCTTTTTCTCCTGGATAGTTTCATAAGAAAATAACCTGTTTTCTTCACTATATACGCCTTTTCTATTGATACCTGAAGCCTCGATCCGGGAAAAACAGCAGGAGTTCACAATGGCATACATGGTTTGTTGCAAGTTCACCCCACGGGTATAAGCTCCCAGGGATTGGTAACTGCTATCCCTTTCACTACGAAATCCCGAATGTTTAAAAATTGAGGTGTATCCCCGTAATTGCGTAATTGGTTTTAGTGAATCGCAATACCTTGGTGCCTGCAGACATCCGAAAAACATCACTGGAATTTCGGGGTTCTCCATTTCCAAAGATCTTGCAATCTGACTAGCCTGGTTTTCCCTTGCTCTAAAGGTCTGAGACTTCTTCTCGAAATGAGAAGTGAAATCTGTATTATATATAAGGAGGGGACCGAAGGAAGTCTGCAGTTCATAGCGCTGAAGATCGTTCTCAAATACATTGAAAAGACCCTCTTTTTGATCCAGATAGGTTTGAAAAGACTTCAAACGAACATGGTCCCTTAATATGAGGCCAAAACCTAAATCCTTTGTGGTATTAGTATTAAAATGATATACCCCGGAATATCTATGGTCAGGAAGATAATTGTCTACCAAATCCTTTAAATGCTCCCTGTTTTCTACTTGTTGGAGAATTAATATATCCGGGTTTTCTTCCCTGATCAATCTGACTTTGTGAACAATTGCAGTATGATCGAGGGCGGAATTCTGAACGCTGGTCCAATCCTGGTCGTTAAAGTTACCATCCATCCCCGAGAAGGTTTTTCGCTGGAATGATTTTATAAATTCTTGCCCACCCCATCGTAACATTCGAGCATAAGGCCGGGAAGTAACTCTGTTGATTCCCATTAGAAATGAGAGCTCCCTTAACCGGCAGATTTGTTTATCCGACTTATTTTCCGTGCTTAAGATTCTTTCAAATTCCCGGATCCACATTTGCAAGCTCCGGGTCCAATCCTTCTTTAACAGGTCAATATGCCTGTAATATATATTTTCGATGTTCCAGGTGGCTATTTTCATGACTTAAATTATTTTTTTGTACTAGCCCCGGAAAAAACGTTAGGATGACCGGCCCCTTTAACGGAAGTTTTGCTCATTTCCCGGTGCTCTCTTTTTAATGATACCGTAAATGACATCATCTGAAATTTTTAATAAAGGATCCTGTTACGGTTATTTCTTTTTATGCAACAGGATCCTTCTGGTTTGACTTTCTGATATCAAAGCTTGAAAGAATCCAGGAATTATTTTCGGTATATGAACCGGACTACGATTAATTTAAATCTGGGCCGCATTCTGAACACTCCAGTGTACCTGGTGATCTAAAATTATAGCATCTTTATCTCGGACCGCAGTTGGAATGACGGCCAGATGACCAAGCGTACTGTTTTTAGTAATTATAATGGGTGCCTTGTAAATTTTTTCAAGTAAGGATTCCAATTCGGAATAAAGAGGATGACTAATATAGGTTTTCGAAAGTGGGAATTGGGTTCCGTAGTTTTTGATAGCGGCTATTGCAGCTTCCTTTAACCGGGGATCATGTCCCAGCCCTAAATAACTGGTCGTGCCGAATTGAAATAACTTTCTTCCATTTATACTGATATACCTACCTTCAAATTCCTTATCATCTGCATGTAGATGAAGTAAACCTTCATCGGTGGCATCCTGAATAATTTCATCTATCGTGTCTAGTGGATTGTTGTGTTTGATCTTAGCCATAGCCCCAACATTAGATTTTCAGCATTAAACTAAATAATTTTTTCCAAGTCAGTCCTTCCAGGGAAATACAAAATCTTCCAAATGACCTTAATAGTAAAATATTGCTCTTTAAAGACAAAAATTAACATGACATTCTTCACTGGTTAAAACTAAAATGGACGTATGGTTAAAATCATTTTTATTTAAATAAAATCGAAATTCTTAAATTACACTATCCTTTAGCAATTTCAACAATGTTAATTAAGAGGGCTCAAAATAAATTTGCTGAAGTCTGGATTGAAAATGGTATCCTATACTTCGCTTATGCCCCAATTGAAAACCTGAATCTCAGCATTGCAAAAAAGCTTTTCAGACTTCGTCTCTCTATTCAGAACAATAAGTCCTACCCTATTCTCTGTGACCTTCGACAGGTAATTCAGGCAGATAAACAAGCTATGGATTACCTGGCTAAAGAAGGTTCTGATCAGGCCACAGCCGTTGCCCTATTAGTTTCCTACCCCCATTCTAAATTTACCGCCGAATTCTACCTCCATACCAGCCTGCCAAAAATTCCTACCCAGGTTTTCCAAGACAAATTAAAAGCGTTGACTTTTTTAAAGAATTATCCAAAGGCCCATTAATATGTATTTTTCAAGTGACAAACAATTAGATCAAATAGCAGGCCTGATCACTGCTCTTGCCAAGGGCAACTATGAGAAAAGAATAAATATCAGTAAGCTTAATGACCAATACCTTACTATCGCAGCGCTATTAAATATGCTTGCAGATCAACTTAAATATGCTTATCCCGGACTTTCAGCGGAAACTAACAACACATACCTCAACCACCTTATCATTTTCTTTGATAGGGAATTGAATATCCTCGACTTTAATACTGATTTTAAAGCTATGAGGAATTCCGCCCAGCCATCCAAAATTCCTTCCATTATCGATAATCCCTCCCTCAGGGCGTTAGACGAAAGCATCAAGTCTGAGAACTTTGAATCACCGTTGAATCTTAACTTCATTATAGAGGGAGATTTAATTACCGGTATGAATTCAAAGGTGACAAAGCTGACAAAAAATACCGATGATATTTATATACTTTCTGCGGTGAAAACGGTCAGTTTTAGCGCTTGGGATAAAAAGAATTTGCAAAAAGAAGCTCAAAAGGAAAAAACACTTTTTAATATTTCCAAAAACAAACATCTTATTGATCGTCTGCTCCATTACCTCTTAGATAACCTAGATTCCCCCTTACCTCCTATTGCCGAAATCGCGATAAACCTGAATACAAACCCTACCTTACTTAAAAGAGGATTTAAATTAATGTACGGGACCACGATCGCAAAATTCCACCGTGAAAAGCGACTGGAAAAAGCACGTGACCTGATTTCAGATAATGATGAAACCATTATGGCAATAGCAGATCAATGTGGTTTTAAAAGTATTTCACACTTCTCAAGAGCCTTTAAAAAACATTTTGGCGTAAACCCTTCCAAAACGAGATAATCCTTCCCCTTGGTAAAATGTTCCAGTTTAATAATCAAATTTGATTGCTGAATTTTATGGTATAGCAAAATACAGCTTATGCAATCAGAAATGAAATACAGAAGTAAAAACCTTAATCATTATATGAAAGGTTTCCGTAATGTAATCATTTTTTATTTGGTAATGTTATTTACGTATTCCAGTATTACAAAATTATTAGACGCATCACTTGTGCCCATAATTACCAATGAACCTTTATTATTTGATACAAATCTGGCTGATATAATGGCCAAAATAATTCCGGGAATTGAGCTTCTGATTGCGTTGTTATTAGGACTGCAAAAAACCAAAACGATCGGATTATTAGGTGCTACTTTTATATTGATTTCCTATAGCATTTTTGTATCCTGGAACCTTATCCATGGCTATGAAATGCCGTGTTCCTGTTCCGGGCCTATCTCCTACTTATCCTGGACCCAATATCTATATTTTAATATAATTAACCTTACCCTGATTTTTTCAGGATTATATCTACTAAAAAGAAATTAAAACTTTATCGCGATGAAAGCAGGATATTAAGCCAACACCTGTATAAAAAAGTAGGCATTTATTAATCTTTAAAATTTATTATTATGAAACTTAAAAATGTAATGTTACCGATGATGGCGATTCTTTTTGCCATAGGAATGTCCTTCGCTACCGTAGGACTGGAAGTTGATCCCCAGAATGATTATATCCAGCGCAACGGAAACTGGGAAGCCCTTCCAGAACAGGAATGTGGTCAAGGAACTGAGAATTGTAGAGTCATTGTTGATGGTCAGGGACCATTCTTACTTTACGACTCGCAAAGCCTTTCTTCTTTGAAGAAAAGTGACGGGGATATTATAATTATTCCTTAATCAATGAAAATTCGGGCACTCCTATGGCAAGAGTGCCCGCTTTTTTTACTATATCATTTTAAACTCGAAAAGATGATCTTCACTTAAAAAAGATTTTACGAATCTGTGGAATTCCGCTTTTTTTAGTTCCTTTAAAAATTCAATTCTATCATCTTCATATACTGGGGGAATTCCATACCGATAATAATTATAAATTACGCCCACTTTATCCGCTTTTATTCCATTTTTCCCATAGTAGCGCTTTATTTTGTTTAAAGCTAAAGCATATTCGTTTGCATCTACTTTTCCTTCCTTGATTTCTCGAAATAACCGTTTAGAGGCACTTTGTACCCTATCTAAGTGATCTTCCGGAACATCAAAACCTAATTTAGTAGAAAGATAAAAAGGATTTTTATTGAAGTTACCTCCTACATAGATATAATATGAGGCGACTCCAGCGTTAGCCCTTAATTTTAATGCTTTTTCCCAAATTATTTGTGATAATAATTCAAGCATTAGGTGCTTTCTCCAATCATAATGATCAATCTTCTCTACAAATCTTATGGAATATTTTCCGTTCCCCATTGAATTATATTCCGGTAGATCTAATGCTACCTGCTGAGGCCCACTTGGAAACTCTGTACCAAGGTCTTTTCGGGATTTCCTTATTATGGGCCCTTCATTGGTATTTAAATTTCCCAAATATTTTTTAATATAGGGTAAGATATTATTTACTGTAATAGGTCCTTTGATAATAAAGGTATAATTACTAAAATCTGAAAACAATCTTCGGTAAGCGTTAAACCCTTCCTCAAAATTCACCTTTTGCACACCATCATAATGTGCGGTACCTGAAAAAAAATTCGACTTTGAGTCTCCAAAAAACTGATCTATAGCATTATTAAAATCTTTATTTTGAAGATTATAGGGCGGTCGCAAAGAGGTTTTTAGCTCAGATTTCCGCCAGTGCTCAAAAGCTATTTCATCCATGCGGGGAGCAGTGAAATATAGATACATCATTTGAAATAATAACTCCATATTCCTAAGATCAGCGTGACCCTTTATTCCGCTTTCATAAGTACTAATATAGGGTACTAACTTAATGTCTCCTCCAATAGATTTTAAATACCGTTCAACCTCGAACTTATTATATTTTCCCAAACCTGAATGTCGGATAACTCTAGGAATTTTAGTAGCAGAAAATAAATTATTAATTTTTATATCTGCAGCACCAATAGAATCAAAACCCCATACACTTAACTCTCCCTTATTATCTGATTCCTCCAATAAGATTATTCGTATTCCGTTTTCTAATAAATATTCCCGAGTACCATTAATTTTCCCACCTTCAAACATTATCGAAGTCGCCTTTAGATCATTCATTTGTTGATCAGTCATAAGTGATGCTGGAATTACAGGGATATTTTGGGAAACAGGTTTATTTAAATTATTATAAATTAATGACCTGATCTCCGATTCTGAAATTAGTCAATCGCTATTTTTAGGCTTTATTATTCCAATATCTTGGGGCAATGGATTAATTAAACTCGCAATTAATTGGTTAATATCTTTTGTATTGAATTGTGTTAACCAGGATATTAACCTTTTATTTTGATCGGAATTTAATAGAGGTAGGTTATAAAGGAAATTTTCACCTATATTATTAGCCCAGACCTTTGCACCTCGATCTCTTTCGTTAAGATTATTATTTAAATAGTCTAAATATTTCTTTTTAAGCTTAGACCATTCTTCTGCTGACAGCCCGTAGGTTTTTAATTCATTTATTTTGGTGTAGACTTCTGAAATTCCCCCTTCTATATGAAGGGAATCTCCTTCAATTATAATTGAACTTGCTGCTGGTTTACTATTATCAAGTTTAATCATATTAACAACGCCAATATCGAAGTTGGTAGTATAAGAATGCGTTAATTCTTGAAGCTTTTTATCTAATACTTCATTGGTAATTTCCCACAAAAGTTGACGCTTAGAACTTTCAATACCCCTAGTAGATCTTAATAAAGAATCCCGATAAAATAAATTAATTTCAATTTTATTATTAACAATCGGAATGTTATCCTCTGTAGGTCTTTCAATAATTTTAAATTGATTGGAACGGGAAAAATAAATAGCATCACAATCCGGCAATTCGTTTGTGTTTTTTTTATTCTGAAATTTTAAAAACCCTTGTTTAATTTTATTTTCAAGGACTCTTACATCTGGTATATTACCAACAATGACAATCCCGACATTTTTTGGTTGATACCAGTCTTTATAATAAGCTCTTAAACTATCTTCAGCAAAATTTTTGATTTTTTCTTTATATCCCTGTTTACTCCTGTTACACGGAAATATTCCTGCATACATTTCACTTCGAATAACAGCATGTTTTCTTCTCACCTGATTATTACTATATCTCTCTTGAATTAGACGTTCTCTTTCAATTTCTATATCTTCTGAAGTTAAAGATAGACCACCTAAAATATCCTGAAACCAGCGAATACCTAGTTCCATTCCTTTGAGATTATATGAATTTGTGTCAAAATGATATACCGTCCCATCTTGACCATTAAAAGCATACATATCCCTACCCCTGCCTTCCATTCCGGATTCTTCCAGTAGTTTTGGATAACTTGAAATACCTAATGGAAAATTTTTGGTGGCAGCAAATGCTAAATGCTCTATAGCATGTGCCACATCAGGTTGACCGGAAGTGGCAACCCTATTTCCTGCATTTACATAAAATCGCATAAAAACCTTATCTCCAGCATCAGGTAAATGTTTGATATAATAGGTTAATCCATTCGGGAGTACCCTTTTTATAAGAGTAGAGTCGACTTTATCCGAAGCATACAAATTGGTTATGGCAATAACAGCTAGGATAATGAAGATACTTAAACATTTTTTTTTATTTTGAATTTTCATTGTTATACGTTTTAGTAGCCAAGGTTTTGGGTGAGATTAGGATTTTTGAATCGTTCCTGATCAGGAATGGGATACCAAATATCTGTAGCCTCCCATAAAGACCTGGAACTTAAGACCTCGGAGGCTTTACCAGTACGTTTTAGATCAAACCAACGGTGGCCCCATTCCGAAAACAGTTCCTTTCTTCGTTCCTGCATAATTATTTCAAAAACTTTTTCCGGATCAGAATAGACTTCTTCGGATAACTGCCCAATTCCTGCCCTATTTCTTAAAAGATTTATATCTGATATTGCACCATCTAAATCATCCTGTCTTGCTCTTGCCTCTGAACGGATAAGATATTGTTCGGCTAATCGCATAACCATAGAATATTCTGTAATATTATTAATACTGTACCTGTCTTTGTATTTATAGGGGTAATGAATATCCAACTCTTGGTTATGACCAATCCATGATGACAGCCTGAAATCCTCTGGGTCATATAATGTGATCAATGACTCATTTATTCTAAAATCCAGGGATGCGGGAGCGCTAGGATTTAATATAAATATGGAACCTTCATTGGTCTGAGTCAGACTATTCCCTCTACCTATTGGAGAAATTTGCCATAGGGCCTCTCTGCTATTAGGTAAAAAAACCTGGTCCAAACTGTCTAAAATTTCATAATGCTCCGTATTTGCAATAACATTAGAGCTTAAAATTTCTGCTTGACTCCAGTTTTCCTGAAATAATTGCACCCTGGCAAGTAAGGCCATAGCCGTAAATCTGTTTACATTAATACGTTCCCCGTTTCTGTACTCATGCGGTAAGAGTTCAATAGCTTCTTCCAGATCTAGTATTATCTGCTGATATATTTCGTTTTGTGAATTCCGAGACGCTTTGGAATTCTGAATATAATCGGTGGTTAAAAGTAAAGGAACATCGTTATATAAATTAGTAAGGTAGAAATAGGTAAAAGCCCTTAAAAATTTGGCTTCTCCCAACAAATTATTTTTTATTTCCATTTTGATCTCAGCCTCCTGTAGCCCTTCAATTACTGAGTTTGCCATATAAATTAAATTATAGGCACTCGACCATAATCCAAGATTTCTTGAATTATCAGGGAGAATTTCATGTTGATCGAATTCCAAATAAGTAATATTTGAAGGCCTTAGCGCTCCCAAATTATCCCCTGACAAACCTCCAAGCGCGCTAACACTGTTTTGCCAACCTCCACTAAAATCCAATCTTTCCAATTGATTATATATACCCCGTATCACACTTTGTGCAGACTCAGGATCATTAAATACCTCTTTCCCAACAATTTTATGCCTTGGAGTATCTATTTCTACAAAGTCCTCGCATGAAAACATTAACATTAAGCAGAAGACAACCAGTATTTTATTTAAATATTTAATTTTCATATCAATAGTTTAAAAGTTGAGTTTAATACCACCAGTAAGTGACCGAAGTGCACCAAATGAGTTTCCCGAGGTAGCTATCTCTGGATCCACCCCATCATACCCTGTAATAGTGATTAAATTTTGTCCATGTAATGACAAAGTGGCCTTTTCCAGTCCTATATTTTTCAATGTTTGCATTGGTAAATCATAGCCAACTGAGACCGTTCGAAGTCTTAAAAAAGAGGCGTCAGTATAAAAAAGTGGAGTGGCTTGAGCTTTTATATAACCAAGTAATGCCTGAATAGATTGCGAGGGTATTTGATATCTACTGCTATTATCAAGAGTTTTCAAAGCCTCAATCCTTTGGTTTCCAATTCGGCCAGCATCCATATTTAATAATCTTCCTTCTTGCTTTACAAATTCCCAATGAAAATCCAATCTGAAATTTTTATGGCTCAAAGAGTTATTAATCCCTCCAAAATACTGACGACCCAAATCTTTTATATCCACTCGATCACTGAAATCAATCCTTCCATCTTCATTTATATCTTCCATCGCATAAAATCCTGTGTCAGGATCTAAGCCTCTTAACCTATAAAGTAGTTTGATATTGAGGGGTTCTCCGACCCTATATCTATTTGCATAAGGTGAATTTTCTAAATCGGGATAATTAATTAACCTATTTTCAGGAATACTTAAATTAAATGAAGTTCTCCAACGAAAATTTTTCCTCTTCATCCATAGGGAGGTCAATTCTATTTCCCAACCAGCATTTTCTACAGTAGCCGGAAGATTAGCTTGAACAGATGTAAAACCCGTCATGCCAGGTAAGGGAAAGCCAACCAATTGATTGGAAGATCTATTGCGGTACCAACTAGCTCCTAAGCTCATTCGGTCATTGAAAAAGCCTATTTGAATTCCTGCTTCTAGCTTTTTATTAATTTCCCAGGAATATTGTGGATTAAACAGCTGAGTTGGATATAATCCTCCTGGACCTGGTGTAACATCATAGGCCTCTAAATAACCATAATCCCCAATTTGATCACTTCCTGTAGTTCCATAACTTCCCCTTAATTTCCCGAAACTTAAAAACGGTAAGATGTTTTCAATAAGCGGCTCTTCAGTAAAAATCCATGCGGCACCTATAGCTCCGAAATTGGCAAATTGTTTTCCTGGACCAAAACGTGAAGACCCGTCTCGGCGACCCGTTAGATTTATAAAATACTTGCTTCTCCAATTATAAGCCAGACGTCCAAAAAATGCATTATAATTATATTGAGAATTTATATGCATCATGCTTTTAACACTTTCGGCAGCATTCAAATTCCCTAACACTGCTTCGGAAACATAACCTGTGCCAAGCAATTCGAGATTGGTATCCCGGTTTTGCTGAAAAGTTGCTCCTATTATTGCATCCAATTCACCCTCCCATAGCGTAGTGTGGTAAGTTAATTGGGGCTCAATAAGCCAGGATCTCCTTTCTATATCTAAATGTTGTGATTGATCTTCAAAATTCCAGGCTGGATTAAAGGATCGCTGCGGAATTTTTACCAGCTCCTTACTGTTCAAATTTGTGAAACCCCCGTTGAGCTTAATATTTAATCCATCGCTTAATTGATAGTTTAATGCCAAACTACTAATCAGGCTTTTAATTTGGGTCTCACTATGATTAAAAAATCCAGCCATAGGATTATTTTGGCCTGCGTCATTCCATTCGTCCCAATGTAAACTACCGTCAGGATTAAAAATCCGGGGGGCATTTGGCGGTAAACTAAAGGGAGCTGATGATACATCTGTACTACCGGCAAGAATGTTTTTGTCTATTCCGTAATTTACCGAGAGGTTTATTCCAAAACGTTCATCATTTGTATGGTGATTTAGGTTTAAATTAGTAGTTAGCTTATTATAGTTGTAATCTCCCGGGTAAATTGAACCTTGATTATGATAGCCCCCGCCAATCCTAAAACTTGTAGTAGCATTACCCCCCGAGGCATTTAAATTAACATCTGTAATGGGTGCGGTTCCTCCATAATAAAAATCCTGCCAGTCGGTATACCTATCCTGATCCCATAGTACCAAATCGTATGCATTAAATTGAGAAGGTTCTACTCCATCATTATCAAATGCCTGTCTTCTAATTTGCAAATACTCTTCGGTATTGAGCATTTCCATTTTATTAGGTATTCTGGATGCACCGGTATATACTGAAGTTTCAAGGCTCATTCCTTTTTGAATTCCAGATTTAGTAGTGATTAAAACTACCCCATTTGCCCCCCTGGATCCATAAATTGCTGTAGCATCGGCATCTTTTAAAACTTCTATACTTTCAATATTGGAAAGATTAAGAGAATTTAAAGGATCAAATCCATCAATTCCCGACCCAACTATAGATCTACTCCCTATTGGTGTAGAACTTATTGGTACACCATCTATAATATATAAAGGATAATTACCTTCAGTTCTTAGACTATTAGTCCCTCTGATACGTATGGTTGAAGCCTGGCCGGGCAAGTTTCCTCTAGCTGAAATCTCCACTCCAGCCATTCTTCCCTGCAAGGCCTGTAAAGGACTTACAACAGGCTGTAATTCTATCTCCTCCCCTTTGACCTTGGAAATATTTCCAGTTCGTTCTCTTTCTGTGGTATTATAGTATCCTGCATTAATCTTTACTTCTCCAAGAGCATCCACATCTTCTTCCAGAATAATTTTGAGCTCTTTTTTATTTTCAATGGAGATTTTTTGGGTAGTATACCCTAAATAAGAAATTACCAGGACCGCATTCGAGGGGGCAAATAAGGTGAAATTACCATCCATATCGGTGATGGTGCCGCGGTTTAGACCTTCTAGTGCGATTGTTGCACCGCTTACAGGTACACCGTTTTCATCATCTACGGTCCCGGAAATTTCAATTTCCTTTTGGAGAGTATATTTAATTGGTGCCGCTTTGGCTTTAGCCGAAAAGGCTAGAATTGCCAATAAAACGGCAACAAATACATACGCCACCATTTTTAGGCGTTTGTAATTATTTTTCATAATTTCGTGTGGTTTTGAATGAAACATTGTTTTATTTAAGCTCAGGCCTTCCCCTCACGACGCCAATCATCGGGGAAGGCTTTTTAGCTTAACACCTATTTAGGCTAATTCAACTTTCTTTTCATAAGCAATTTCTTTTTTAATCTATCCACCGGCCCCTAAAACCGGCGGTAACCTAATTAACCAAAATAAAAAATACCCAAAGCCTCCATTTATTTCCCCACATGGGGTTAGAAGGCTTCCCACCCAAAAGCTGTTTAATATAAAGGGCTCAAAACAGCAACCCACGGGATTATTAATGTGATTTTCTTGTTCCCGCAAACAAGATTTGTGAATACACCCAGGCATGGGTGGCGACCACTTTGGTCTTTAAGTGTAATTAAAGGGCAAAAGAGCGAAACTTATAAATTGAAGAAGGTTACTTTGAAGTAAAGAAGAGTCAACAACACAAAAAAGGCGTGAAAGCTCAACTTATCGATTCGAGGTACTGGTATACCCTGCAACAATAAGCAAGCTCACGCCCGGGTCGTGAGCATTATGCTTATCATCTCGTTGCATAAAATTACCAGTTTTCGAATCGAGATTCAAAGCGAATGCTTCTAATATTTTTACAATATGAAGGTTCGCAAATATATTAAACTCTTCAAATATAAACATTTTTTTTAATCATTCTCTATCGAGAACAGTTTTTTTTGTCAAAATATCTTAATTGTGTTCAAATATTTCCATTTTGACTAAAAGATTGGGCCATCTTTATACAAATAAACAACGTAAGAGTATTAATAAACTCGTGTGTAATTATATCAATAAGAAGTACCTTAATTCACCAACTGACCAAGACGGAAATCCGATTAGTCAAAATAATTATGCATCCTTAATAGGTATTTCTTCTTCAGTTCTAACAAAGATGAAAGAGGATGAGGGTTATCGTATACCCCTATCCACTATATATAATATTTGCCAGAATGAAAATATAACCCTTACTGAGTTTTTCAGCGAATTTGAAAAAACCATTCAAAATAAATCCTGAAATTTATTTTTGTGATTCCTTAAGCTACTACTCAAGAAATGCCAAATCCTTTCATGCGAAGATTGTTGAACCCAGTGCTAATATTGGTAAGAGATTCAGATTTTGATTAATTGTAAAAAGCAGGAATTAATTCAACTTAGCAACCAATTCTTCCAGGCCTTATCACTAAGATTCCCTAGTCAGGCCTGGAATATCTTTCATAACTCCATTTTCAGACTTGCCTAAAACAGTCACATCTTTACTTTCTTTATATTCGTCAATGGCAAGGAGCAATTGCTTTTTAGTATCCCTTCTGATTTTAATACCGTTTCCTTTGTTTTTATTTCGGACTTCGATATAATATCCATCTCTTAAGTCTTTAGGTTTTGTTGAAGGTCTTCCCATAATTAAGGTTTAAAAATTAAGCAGTAGTTCAATGTAATTTCCAATGGCCTAAAATAAAAATAACAAGCCAAATCAAAAGGACATCCTTGAAATAAACCACAAAATTATTTATATAAGCTTACACCCATCAAAAAATTTCTTAAAATTTCCTGTAGCAGATGGAATTCTTGCACTTTTTGCTATAAAGGCTTGGTCACAGGGAAAGGTTCTCGAGCTTGCTTTATTCAGAAATCCTTAGGTCCTCCCTCCCCTGTGAATAACTATGTGAAGAACTAATTGACCTCTTTTAATTTATAATCAAATAATCCAATAGTTTTATACTGTAAAATATTTCAATAAAGTTTTTGTCTTTTAAGGCAATTAATAAGGGGAATCACGTGCGAATCGTGAGCTGTTGCGCAACTGTAAGTGCTTAGGCACAAGCCAGAATACCTTTCTTTATTGAATGACTTTTGCTTTCGCATAAAAAGTAAATGTCCATCCTGATTTTGTGTCTTTCCCTGCCACATTTCTTTCTGGTACATCATGCTTTTATGCTTTTGAATTTGTAACCAAAAACAAAAGTTATATGAGTATTTTCGACAAAAGATTAAATTACAAACCCTTTGAATATCCCGAGGTATTAGGATTTTCTGAAGCAATCAACCAGTCTTACTGGGTTCACTCCGAGGTGGATTTCACTGCGGATGTCCAGGACTTTCATTCACATCTCTCAGAAAATGAAAGGCTTATTATCAAACGAAGTTTACTGGCAATCTCTCAAATAGAAGTTTCGGTCAAATCCTTCTGGGGCGATTTATATCATCACTTTCCCAAACCGGAATTCAATGGCCTGGGCAGCACATTTGCCGAGTGCGAATTCAGGCATTCCGAAGCCTATTCCCGTCTCCTAGAAGTTCTGGGTCACAATAATGAATTTAAAGACCTGTTGGCCGTCCCGGTGATCAACAAAAGAATTGCCTATCTATCTGAGGCACTAGCGCACACCAAATCATCAGAAAAAGAAAAATATGTTAGCTCCCTCCTCTTATTCTCCATTCTTATAGAAAATGTCTCGTTGTTTAGTCAATTTGCGATCATTCTATCGTTTTCCAGGTTTAAAGGCGTGATGAAAAATGTCAGCAATATTATTGCCTGGACCTCTATTGATGAACAGGTACATGCCAACGCAGGAATCTACCTTATCAATCAAATCAGAGATGAATTCCCTGAATTGTTGGGGGAACCTTCAAAAGAAAGAATACGTAAAACTGTAATCCATTCCCTGGAGGTAGAAGCTGAAATCCTGGATTGGATCTTTGAATTTGGTGAATTGGAAAAACCCAATAAAAGAGACCTTCTTCATTTTATGAAGTTCCGGGTTAATACCAGTCTTGAAAAAATTGGAATGAAAGAAATTTTCCCGGAAGTGAGAAAATCAGTACAGCCCTTGCAATGGTTCGAAGAAGAGGTTTTTGCTAACAGCCTCGATGACTTCTTTGCAAAAAGACCGGTTGAATACACCAAACACGATAAAAGTATTACCGCCAGCGATTTATTTTAATCCGATATACTCATCTTCTAATTTTAATTTAATGATATCACAGCAATTACAAAAAAATGAGCTTGACACCAGACTATGGTGGCTTAATGAAGAAAGCAAGCAAATTTTAAACAGAGGTTACCTGCTTAAAGGAGAAACCCCTCAATGTGCCATTGACCGCATTGCCGGTGCTGCAGCGAAACGCCTGTTAAAACCAGAACTGAAAGAAGCCTTTAAAGAAATGATAGAACGGGGATGGATGAGCCTTAGCTCCCCGATCTGGGCCAATATGGGTACCGAGCGTGGCCTACCGATATCCTGTTTTAATGTGTATGTTCCGGATAACATTGAAGGAATTACCCATAAGCTTGGAGAAGTCATTATGCAAACTAAGATTGGTGGGGGAACTTCGGGCTATTTTGGAGAATTAAGAGGAAGAGGGAGCGCTGTAACGGATAATGGTAAAAGCAGTGGGTCCACCAGTTTTATGAGACTTTTTGATACGGCCATGGATACGATTTCCCAAGGAGGTGTACGTCGGGGAGCATTTGCAGCATATTTAGACATCGATCATCCGGATATCAATGAGTTCCTGGAAATTAAAAGTATAGGTAATCCCATTCAGAATTTATTCTATGGAGTCTGTGTTCCCGATTACTGGATGCAGGAAATGATTGATGGGGATATGGATAAAAGAGAAATATGGGCTAAGGTCCTGGAAAGCCGTCAGCAGAAGGGACTGCCCTACATCCTCTTTTCGGATAATATCAACAGGAATAAACCCCAGGTTTACCTGGATAAGAATCTGCGGATTCATTCCAGTAATCTTTGTTCTGAAATTGCCTTACCTTCTTCCAGAGAGGAATCCTTCATTTGTTGTCTCAGCTCTATGAACCTCGAATTATATGACCAGTGGAAGGATACAGAAGCGGTAAAACTTGCCATATACTTTCTTGATGCGGTCCTCCAGGAATTCATTGTCAAAACCAGAGATAACCATTACCTGAGATCAGCGCATCAATTTGCCAAACGCCATCGCGCTTTAGGACTAGGTGTTTTGGGCTGGCATTCTTATCTGCAAAAAAATATGATCCCTTTTGAAGGGATTGAAGCCAAAGGGCTTACTCATAAAATTTTTGCCGATATTAGTTTTAAAGCCAGAAAAGCTTCAAAAGAACTGGCAGAGATCTATGGAGAACCTGAATTATTAAAGGGCTATGGGCTTCGCAATACCACCACAATGGCTATTGCCCCCACCACCTCTTCCTC
This sequence comes from Salegentibacter profundi, assembly GCF_054121475.1. Taxonomy (NCBI): domain Bacteria; kingdom Pseudomonadati; phylum Bacteroidota; class Flavobacteriia; order Flavobacteriales; family Flavobacteriaceae; genus Salegentibacter; species Salegentibacter profundi. The sequence continues at coordinate 60,440 of NZ_JBSYGG010000009.1, read as the reverse complement.
GGCTATTCTGGGTCAAACCTCTCCCGGAATTGAACCCTTCAGTAGCAATTACTACAAAGCAGGCTTAGCCAAAGGTAATTTTATGAGAAAAAACAAATACTTAAAAAGGCTTCTCCAGGATAGAGGTTTGGATAATGAAGAAATTTGGCGCAGCATTATGCTCCAGGGAGGTAGTGTACAACATCTGGAAGGCTTAAGTGACCAGGAAAAAGCAGTGTTTAAAACTTTCAAAGAAATAAGTCAACTGGAAATAATCCAGCAGGCATCTGTAAGGCAAAAATTCATTGACCAGGCCCAAAGCTTGAATCTGAATATACCTTACGATCTTCCAGTTAAGGAGGTTAACCGCTTAATTATTGAAGCCTGGAGGCTGGGAGTAAAAACCTTATACTACCAGAGAAGTCAAAGTATTTCCAAGGATCTGATCTCAGAGATGCTAACCTGCGCCAGTTGTGAATCTTAATAATGCTTGGACAAATAAGAGGTTTTTTATCAACCTCCTATTTGTCTTAAAGCAATTTTAAAAAAACGAGTTAAGCCACGTGGATTCTCAGTGGATATACTCCAATTAATAGCCGTATTTTCTTTGCTAAAAAGTATATAACCGTTTAATTAATAATTTAATCCTTTGGTTATTTACTGGACTCAATAAACCCTCTGTAATATTCAGCAAAGAGCGAGTCACCAATTAATCTTATTCCCTCTCATCCTATTTAAAATGTGATATCTTTGTAAAGGCAGGCTCGTTAAATTTCACAATCATATCTAAAATGTCTATTAATATCTCTGTTGAGGAAAAGCTGCAGGAACGAATAAAGGAACTCTCCTGCTTGTATAAGGTATCCTCTGCAATAAGGGCGCATAATGATTCCGTTGAAGAGACACTAAAAGCCATTATACAAATCCTTAAAAATGCCTGGAGATTTCCATCCCTGGCTAGCGTTGAAATTAAGATTGAGGGTAAGCAACAAAGTACAAATGAAATTCCAAAAGACTCTCATTTCCAGGAAAGTAAAATTAAAACCTTCAACAGGGAAATTGGATTTATTCGAGTACACTATCCCGCTACCGATCTCTCCCATGCCCATTTTTTAATTGAGGAACAACGCCTTCTGGACAAAGTTACTTATGAAATCAACTTATTTCTGGAAAGACAAAATACAAAGCACCAGGAAGAACTTATCAGGCAAACTGTCCGCAGAAACGATCGCTTAAGTATTCTTGGTGAAATTACCGCGGGTATCGCGCACGAACTCAATACCCCCCTAGGGAATATCCTGGGTTTTGCCGAATTTATAGCATCCAAGGCAGAAGACAAGCAAATAAAAAAAGATGCTGAAAAGATTATAAAAGCAGCAATTCATTCCCGAGAGGTCGTAAAAAAACTTATTTACTTTTCCTGTGAGATGCCCCAGAATATTCGACTCACCCTAATAAAACCTGTCGTAACCCAGGCGCTGGATTTGATGAAACCTAATTTCAAAAAGGCTAAAGTTCGCTATGAATTGACGATTGAAGATCCAAGCCTGGAAATAAAAATAGATCCGATTCAGCTCACGCAAGTTCTGTTTAACTTACTAATCAATGCTATTTATCATTCCCCAAAAGATTCGGTAATTACCATCAAGGTGAGTAACGATGATCAAAATGTGTTTTTAAAAATTACAGATCAAGGCCGAGGCATTCCTGCAGAAAACAAATCCCGAATTTTTGAACCATTTTTCACCACTAAACCCCTGGGTGACGGATCTGGACTGGGACTTAGTGTGGTTCACGGTATCATTAAAAGTCACCAGGGTGAAATTGAAGCCCTGGATAATCATCCCCAAGGAACTATTTTTAAAATTAGAATTCCCATTAAAAAATAATTATGCCTGGTTATAAAGAAAACATTCTGATAGTGGATGATGATTTTGATATGCTGGAAGTCCTTCAACGGAATCTAAAAGCGGAAGATTACCACGTATACAAAGCCTCTTCAGTCCTTGAAGCCATAGATATTCTAAGAAATAGTCAGGTAGAACTTCTCATTACCGATTTGCAAATGCCAGGGCTTAACGGAATGGAGCTCATAAGATTTGCCGGTGATCACTTCCCTGATCTTCCCAAATTGGTAATCACAGGTTTTCCCTCGGTAGATGGTGCTGTTCAAGCAGTTCAGGCCGGGGCGCTAGATTATCTCTCCAAACCATTTACTAAGAACGAACTTTTAAAGGCGGTTTCCACTTCGCTCTCACAATCCAAATCCCAGCCCCAAGTCTCCTCCTCCCCTACAAACTCAGAGGTTTATGCTGGAATGGTAGGCAAGTCCCAGGCTTTTAAAAAGATGATCGATCTCATAGAGCGGGTTAAAAATAATCGGGCTACAATTTTAATACAGGGCGAAAGTGGAACCGGAAAGGAACTCGTTGCCAGGGCTATTCATTATAAAGGTTCTTATGCTGCCAATCCATTTATCGCCGTCAACTGTGGCGCAATACCCGAAAATCTGCTCGAATCTGAACTTTTTGGATTTGTAAAGGGCAGTTTTACCGGGGCTAATGAAACCAGACCGGGATATTTCCAGGCGGCCAATGGTGGAACGATTTTTTTAGATGAGATAGGTACTGCTTCCCAGGCAGTCCAGGTTAGTTTGCTAAGGGTCCTTCAGGAAAAAGAGGTCCGGAAATTAGGAGCCAGGGAATCCGAAAAAGTAGCCTTGAGAATAATAGCAGCCACCAATAGTGATCTCTTTGATATGGTCCAAAAAGGGAGCTTCCGGGAAGATCTTTTTTACAGGCTTAATGTAGTGGATATCAGCATTCCTCCATTAAGACAACGAAAAGAAGATATCATTCCACTTGTGAATATTTTTTTAAAAAAATATAAAGGAGAATACGGAAAAGCCGATCTGGAAATAAGTTTGCGTGCAATGCAAATCCTTGAGAAGTATGACTGGCCAGGTAATGTCCGTGAATTGGAGAATGCCATAGAGAGAACGGTAATCCTAAGTGAAAACCTCATTGATGCCACGCAACTGCCTTCCTGGGTCAAACATCAGTTACCACCGAAAGAAACCAGATCTTTAAAATTAAAAGAAATAGAAAAAGACCATATCCTAAAGGTCCTGGCCATGACTAAACAAAATAAAACTAAGGCTGCAGAAATTCTCGGCATTGATCGGAAAACATTACGTGAAAAGCTTAAGTAAATTCCGGGGTATTTCTCTCCACGTGGTACAAAACGTACCAGTGCTTTTTTAAGCATCAAAACAGAAATATTTCCTAAGAGTCTTATTTTAAGACAACTATCCCTTACCCCTTTCTTTATTTTTCCATAGGGCACAGGCTTTGAATTAAGTGGTCTAAATAATTAGACAACCTATGAATTTGACTGAAATCACCCGAGAAAAGCGTATAGAGAAGCCCCCAAAACCGGGGAATGACCTACTGAAGAGCTTATGTTTCAACTGTGACTTGAGACATCACTGCACCTGGAAAGAAACCAGGAAATTATACTGTGAACATTTTCAATAAATACTAAAATATGACAACTATAAAAAAAAGGAATAAGCAAAATATGTATGAGACGGTCCTCAACCAATTTAATAAGACCGCTGATATCATTAATTTGAATCCTAATATCCGAAAGATCCTGGGAATTACCAATAACGAAATTATCGTTCATTTCCCTGTCAAAATGGACGACGGAACAATCGAGGTATTTACCGGCTACAGAGTCCAACATAATAATGCCCTGGGACCATATAAGGGTGGGCTGCGCTATCATCCTACTGTAGATGTAGATGCGGCTAAAGCCCTGGCGATGTGGATGACATGGAAAACCTCTCTTGCAGGTCTTCCTTACGGAGGAGCAAAAGGTGGAATTCAGATCGATCCCAGATCTTACTCAGATGCCGAGCTTGAAAGGATCACCCGAAGATTTACCTACGCCCTGGGTGAGAATATCGGGCCAGAACATGATATTCCTGCTCCAGATGTCAATACCAATGCCCAAACTATGGCCTGGATTGCTGACACTTATATGTCTACAATCTCAACTTCGGAAAGATCTCAAAATCAACACGTGGTTACAGGAAAGCCTGTGGGCTCAGGTGGGCTTGAAGGAAGAGATCGTGCCACCGGATTTGGAGTTTATCTTACCATTAAGGAAATGGTGAAATCCCAAGGGGAAAACCTTGTCGGTAAAACATTCATTGTTCAGGGATTTGGCAATGTTGGATATTGGGCATCCAGGTTTTTAACCGAAGATGGGGCGAAACTAATTGCCGTTCAGGATGCCCACGCCACCCTTTATAACATTCAAGGCATTGCTGTTGAAGAATTATCACAACACTCCAGCCCCCGGAAAGGTTCCATAGAAGGATTTTCAGGTGCTAATGAAATTGATCCCGAGAGCTTTTTCGGTCTGGAGTGTGATATTCTTATTCCTGCAGCCCTAGGAAATCAAATTACCGATGACAATGCTTATATGATCCAGGCTAGTATCGTTGCTGAAGGTGCTAATGGCCCTACCACCTCTGAAGGAGAAAGAATTCTACTTGAAAAGGGAGTGACCATAATTCCGGATATCCTCTGTAATTCAGGTGGAGTCATTGGAAGTTATTTTGAATGGTTGCAGAACCGTAATGGGGAACTCTGGGAACTCGAGGAGGTGATGAGCAAATTGGAAAAAAAGATATTGCAGGTATTTGCCAAAGTACAGGCCGAGGTAAAACGCTCCCAAAGTGACTGGAGAACCGCTGCCTATGTAAAGGCTATCTCCAGGATAGAAACTGCCTACAAACAAAGAGGGATATTTCCTTAAAAGCGGATATTAATTTTAAAATAAAAAATGATGAAATACGGTGTTATAATTATTGAGAAGAGGGAGAAGGAACTACTTAACCGTATAATCTCTATGGCGCAATATTATAAAGATGAGAATTATAAAAATTCCATCCTAAAATTAAGTGAGGAATTAAAAAATGCACGGATTCTAAACCCTAAGGAAATGCCTGATGATGTAGTACGGTTTAACTCAGTAGTTAGCATCAGTACCCCGTTTAGTGTCCACAGGGAATACCAGATCGTCACCCCGAAAAAAAGCGATATAAGAGCGAATAAAATTTCCATTCTGGCCCCTATGGGATTGGCTTTATTCGGTTATGCCAAAGGAGATACCCTTACGTGGAATTTCCCAACAGGAGAAAATTTGATTACTATCGATGATGTACGTCAGGATGTAGTAAAATTAGAAACAGAAAATGATGATAGATAAATTTGAGGAACACTTTGATGACCAGGAAGTGCAAAAATTAAGCATTGAAACGGAGACTTTAGATTGGGAAGCACGTCTTAAAACGATAACTATTGAAGCAGGATTTTTTTTAAACCTCCTTAATACAGAACTCAGTGAAAATCTTAAGCTTAGGATTAATCTTGAAGACTCCAGATATCTAAAAAACCAGCTCAATAACATAAGAGAAATCAATGACTTACACCTTAAAACCCTTAAGGAGCATAAAATAAAACAAGAAGGCAAAAAGGAATGTGATGATGTGCAGTGTGAAAATTTCTATCTAAAAGATCACCTGATCTTCAAGCAAACCCTTTCCAAACATTTTAAGGTTTTTCGGGAATTGAAATTCCTGGTTTACCGATATATCGAATTTAATTTCCAGTAATCTGGTGGTGTTTGTTTTAAAAAGGTCGGTTAGCGTGCTAACAATCGGCCTTTTTTTATCAAATTGGATTGGCCACTGTCCCTGAGTAAGGGACGGTTGTTGGTTTTAAAGCCCAATCTCCACCCTGGCAGGGAACCTGATAAAAAATCCTTGGATGTTGCTTTAAATTCAACCTGGATCATTATGGCATTCTCGGGCCCGTTCCTCCCTCTAAGAATCCAAAAAATCCATTATATTTAAATATTCGTATGACTTAAAGCAGTAATTATGGATCTGGACACCACTTATACAATTCCTGGTATCACCAGGATCGGTCACGTCCACCTTAAAGTGGCAGACCTTCCACGCTCATTGGAATTCTACTGTGGACTTTTGGGATTCGAAGTTACAACAAGGTTTGGAAAAGACGCTGCATTCATTTCTGCGGGAGGCTATCATCATCACATCGGATTAAACACCTGGTACAGTAAAAATGGAGATCCGGCACCCAGTAACACGACCGGACTCTTTCATACGGCCATCCTCTATCCAACACGAAAGGATTTAGCAAGGATTCTTGATCGACTTCATAAAGCGAATTATCCATTAACAGGAGCCTCGGATCATGGAGTCTCCGAAGCCCTCTACCTTGATGATCCCGATAAAAATGGCGTTGAGCTCTACTGGGATAAGCCCAAGGAGCAATGGCCTAAAACCAGTGATGGCTCTATAGAGATGTATACAAAACCTCTTGATCTCCATGCGCTCCTAAAGGAATTAGAAGAATAACAAGAGCCTTAAAGGTATTTCTTTTTCCTTAGATGCAAATCAAGCAGGACAGACTAATCCAATGTTATGAAAACGCCAGTAACAATAAAAAATTCATGTACCAATGCCCACATTAATTATTCTATCCGTATTCAAAGACCAGTTCCAAATAAAAATTTTTGAAATTAGCATTTGCCTATCCCAGCGCAAACTTTTGTTCGGTCTCTGGTTCTAAACCATGAGCCAGGGCAGAGAAAGCTTCTGTACTTAAAAATCCAGACTCCAAAATTCATCAATGCCTTTAGCCCATACCAATACATCTCGTAACCTATAAGGAAATGCTCCTTAAATCACTGTTCGATTCGGAACCTGTAAAAAAACGTCAAAAATCCAGTATTGGGTAGAGCTTCGACTTGTTAAATAATCCTGAATTCATCCGTTCCTATAGTGTCAAAAAGCTCCTTAAAACGGTATCCAGTCCCAAACCTGGAATTTAAGACTGAGGGGAATAATATTGATAAAGTGACTTAATTCAATATGTTGATGTCATCAAGCCCTTCTCTCTACCAACCCCTGTTACCCACCCCTGTGTCCATATTATAGTTTTCCAGGAGGGTCGACTCGATAAAAAGAAAATTTTATCGTCAAAAAAAAGTTTTATTTTAAAATTGTAGGACTTATCTTATTTTTGTTAATTTAACAATCCGAATAAAAAATCTAAATTATTTACACCTAACCTTTATATCAAGCCCTAAATTTTTATGAAGATTCTTTTAGTTGATGATGATCCAGTATGTCATCTAATAAATAATAAAATAATCTCACTTACAGTTGATGATCCAGAAATTACAATTATTCCCTTCATTAAGGCAAGAGAAGCCTTGGCGTATACCTTAAGCCATGTACGATCAAATTCTAATGCAAGATTAAATATCTTTTTAGATCTCCATATGCCTGTTTTCAATGGTTGGGATTTCCTGGAATGTATAGAAGGATTAAATGACCAGAGAATCTCAGTTTTTATATTAACCTCCTCTGTTTCCAATGCAGATAAGGATAAAGCAGAGAGTTACAAATCGGTCAAGGATTTTATCGTAAAACCTTTATCCATTACTACCGCGGCAAAAATATTCTGTCAGGAAAAGGCCTAATATTCTTTAAAAATTTATTTCTAGCTAATTGGAGTATTGAATTATGGTAATCTCGTTTTAGCTAATGCAAGTAGCTATACCGTGACAATAATACTTTTTTGAATTATTAATTATGTCAATTAAGCAATGCTAATCAGGAATTATATGGGGGAAATCCCCCATAATTGAGAAAAATCTATTTATAGCAAAGGGCAACATTGATTATTCTTTTATTTTTTTAGGAAATAAAGGATAACATTTAATTAAAAAAGATCCGCATCCAACCTTTTTACAATTAAAATTAACCAGGAGTTTAAGGAAATTTCGCTTTTCCAATATTTTTATATATTGCACAAATCTTAAAATTATCTTAATGAAAAATGATTTCCGCAAAATTGCCAAATACTGGAGGGAGGAGTATTCCAGCAACATTAGGAAATATAATACCTATGAAGCAGGGAAAAATTTTGATCAGATTGCTTCTTTTTTTACACCAGGCGATTCTTTTTATTACGTACTCAATATGCATAACCTGGAACTAGAATTCATTTCCCAATCAGTAGAAGATTTTGTAGGAGATCCATCTGACCAGGTGCAAATGAGCGATTTATTATCTTTAGCAGAGCCTTCGGAGATAGGGTATCTACAACTAAAAGAAAAAGTGATTAAGGATTTCTATTTAAATTACCTTAGTCCTGACCAAATTATGGATTACAAGGTGATGTATACCTATAAACTAAAAGATTATAAGGATAAAATACGAACTATTCTTCATCAGGCTTCTGCACTTTCTGTTAGTGAAAACGGATTTTTTGAACATATCTTCAGCGTACATTCCGATATAAGCCATCTTAATTCAGGAACCTGTAACCGGATTTCCTTCATGCATTTAAAAGGGGGGGCATCCTATTATAACATAGATATTCGTAAAGGAAAATTTGATCCCGAAGCAACCTTAAGACAGGAAGATTTAAAGAAGTTATTTTCTCCAAGGGAAAAAGAGATTATTTCGAGGATTGCTAAAGGAGAGAATGCCCAGCAAATAGCCGAAAATCTTCATATTTCCATTCATACAGTAAAAACACATCGAAAAAATATTCTTCAAAAAAGCGGATGTAAAAATGCAACGGAATTAGTAGCCAATTGTTTAGTCGGGGGAGTTATCAGTATCAATTAATTGGCCCATTGGTAAAAAAAGTCTTAATACTAAACCAGTAAAAGACGTCAAGGAATTTGAACCATTTTCAAAAATCATCCTTTAATCGTACTCCAAAATCTTTTGCAACATCTCGGGCATCCCTTGCAAACATTTTTAAGCTCATTGATTTATCGATATAATCAGGATGGTACTCTAAATATTCAGCATTACTTACTGATAAATTCTCCCAAAAATCAGCAACCCCTGAAGGACTAAAACCGGCAATAGCCATGAGCTTCATTCCTAGTTCGTCCGCCATCAGCTCTTCAAAGTCAGTAAATCCATTATCGCTTTTTGAACCTGTTCCATAACTTTGTACTGTATTTTCTTCTCCTTCATCGATCAAAGTATGGGCCATACCATGAGCCATTAGCCAGGCAAGATCTAACTGATTGCTCACCACGGACCAAAGATTGTCATATACCAATACTTTTCCACCCGGAAAAACCAGCAAGTTAACATCGTCCCCTTTAACTAATTTAAATTCCCAATCAATATGATGTAGAAGAGCTGACTTCCCATTGCCGATAAGAAATCTTTTGGTCGCCTCTTCTATTTTTTTACCCGTCCCTATAATTAAAGCTAACTGCGAACCATATAATGGTTTGTGCTCATCTAAATATTGGGTGTACAATACGTTGGAGGCAGGAATGAGTTCTGTATTTCCGTCTAACTGAGCTCTAAGGGGAGCACAAAAGAAAATACTTAAAATCAATAGTACAAACGGTTTTAACATCCTAACGTCTATTTTTGGAATATACTTATCAATTAATTTCGGATAATTCCCAATGGGGTTTTAAGTGAGCATAGCTATTCTTTATCGATTTTGGGGTACCCTTTATCAAAATATGGGCGGAATAGGGTTCTTCACGAGTTGGGGGAACAAGGAGTTTCACAATTGAGCCTTTACCGTCTTTATTTCTTAACTCTAAATATACCACCAGCTCATGATTAAAATTATTCCGGCTTTCAAGATCGATTTTTACGCGTTCTTCATTTTGAGGAACTAATCTGTATCTTGTTTGTAATTCTGAAAAAATGGGATTTTCTTCCCATCCACTCCATTGATTCATTTCCTGAGCGCAAAGTTGGCTGCTAACCACAAAAAGAATAAAAAAGATTGAATTTTGCATTATCCAATTATGTAAAAAGAAACGGGTATACATTGGTGATTTTTTTTAATTTCTTTTAAGAGAATAAACCTTGTAAGATCATAAGTCAATAAACTGTAACAACCCTGGTTACAATAGAGTTTTAACGTTATACAGAAACTCATCTTGACTTTTTTATTAATAGTGCAATGTAATTTGAGGCAGCTAAAGTTGCAATACCCTTTTAGAGGTATTTTAAGAATTTCACCATAATGCTAATAAGGTCAAAGGCGGCAATAAACAGCTTTTAAAGGTGGTTAATTCCATTTAGAGGTCAGTACTAAGGTAATGTAAAATGATCAACTGTTAATCTAGTCAGTATAATTTTAGGAAAAGGCGCGACCAATTTAATTCCATCTAAAAATCAAGAGGCAGTGTCGCTTGACCAGAAATTTTCGGAAAACTCTTGTTTACCTTCATCCCAATTTGTTTTGGTTGGGAGTCCGGTTGATTTTCCAAAAAAATAAGCCTGGGCGATCCCTGCTTTCGCAGATAGTTACTGAGGATCTTATTAGTATGATAAGTGGCTATCTGTCTTCTTAAAAAAGGTTCATAATCCTCCAGATGACTTACCTGGACCTGAGTATCAATAAAACCGAAGCCCTGATAATTGCCATCCTTAATAAGAACAAAAGCCTCCTCCGTAAAGTGTCTACCCTTTTCCCTGATCACAAAAGTTGAAGATCCATCAGTAATAGAAGCTATTGCAGCTTTTACTTTCTTATTGTAAGTTAGGACTTCTTCCGTTTCAGCACAAATTCCTTCACAACTTTCAATACTATAGTGGGAGCATTCTCCCATCGTACTTTGCAGGCTACAGTATTTCGGACAGAGCTTAAATTCCCGACAAAGGATCTCCAGTTTTTCCAGGGCCAGGGCCCGACTGTAAAAAACCCCTATGGATTCCCTCCGCTTATGGGTCTTTTCAAGAGCCAGCTGCAAAATACCTCGTTGATTTGTATAACTTATTATTTGGTACACCGGTCCAGGCCTCTTTTGTGCCCTGTTGAATTTAGGATAATATTTTCTAATACATTCAGCCTCAAGCAGCAGAGCTATCAGCTCACTACCGGTGGTTTCATAATCTATATAGTAGGTCTCCTGCCCTAGCTGATATTCCTTGCTCATGCGATCATAGAAATGCGAGATAACGCGCTTTTTGATATCCTTGGCTTTCCCGGCGTAGATCACTCTATGCTTACGGTCCTTAAACAAATAAATTCCTGAACCATCAGGGAGATCATGAATCTGTTCAGAATCAATATGGGGTGGAATGGTAGCTTGTCGGGACCTGGGATGCAAGAAAGAATTAAAAATTGTGTAATCTTCATCCAAAGACAGAAGGCGCTGAAAAAGTATCACCGTGGCATCGGTATCCCCTTCTGCCCTATGGCGATTGGAAATAGGAATATTTATGGAGTCACACAACCGGCCAAGGCTATATGAAAATAATCCGGGGATCAGTTTACGCGAAAGGCGGACTGTACAAAGTTTCTTTCGGGTATAGTCGAAACCTAGTTCTTTAAATTCATTTCTTACCACATTATAATCAAAGTTTACATTATGAGCCACGAAGACTGCCTCGCGGGTAAACTCTTCAATTTGTTTGGCCACCTCAAAAAACTTTGGAGCATCAGCAACCAGCGCATTATCAATACCAGTTAAGGCAGTAATATATCGTGGAATCTCCTTTTCCGGATTTATGAGACTTGTATATTTATCAATTACCTGAGAACCCCGAAGAAGTACTATACAAATCTCGGTAAGACGGTTTCCATTAATACCTCCCCCGTTGGTCTCAACGTCTATAACTGCAAATAGTTGGTCTTTCATAAAGTGCTGAAAAGTCGGGTTAAAAATATAAAAAAAATGGCAATTAGGAAAATTTCCGTATAGACGGAAAAAATCCATTTATCAATAATAGCTAGATGCAATTACGATTTCAAAAACTATACAGTATAGGCAAGTCTTACATTTTAATGTTGAGAAATTTTTTGAGGTAGCATTATGCTTCTAAAACCTATTCAAATTGTAAGGGATTGCAGTAGTTAAATTTAAATTAGGATTAAAATAATTATAAAATATTTGCGAAACCGAAAAGTTGCACATATATTTGCAACCAAAAGGTTTCTTAATTAAGAGTAATGAGAAGAGATATATTCCAGGCAATTGCCGATCCTACCCGTAGGGCAATTATAGCGCTTATCGCTGTTCAAGCCTTAACACCAAATGCCCTGGCGGAGCACTTTGATACATCCCGGCAGGCAGTTTCAAAACATTTACGTATTCTCCAGGAATGTGAGGTCGTAAAAACGGAACAGAAAGGAAGAAAAATATACTATGCACTGGAAGTGGATAAAATGAAAGAAGTAGACCAATGGTTAGAACAGTTCCGGAAAATTTGGGAAACTAAATTTAATCAATTGGATAATTTATTATCAACCCTTAAAAAGAATGAGAAATGAAACCAAATCCATTATTAGAATTTACTGTAGATAAGGAAAATAACCTAATCAAAATAAGGCGTGAGTTCAATGCCTCTAAAGACCTGGTATGGCAGGCCTGGACCACTCCTGAATTACTGGACCAGTGGTGGGCCCCTAAACCCTATCGTACCAAAACCAAATCTTTGGACTTCAAAGAAGGCGGCCAGTGGCTATATGCGATGATTAGCCCAGAGGATGAAATCCACTGGTCTAAAGCTGATTATAAGACTATAGACCACCTACAGTCCATTACATGGCTTGACGCCTTCTGCGATGAGCATGGCAAGGAAAATTCGGGTAAACCCCGGTCCTTCTGGACCAATACCTTCAAGGAGCATAATGGAAATACCATTGTTCAGGTAACTCTGGAACACCAAAAAGCTGGGGATCTCGAGGTGATGATTAAAATGGGGTTTAAAGAAGGTTTTACAATGGCTCTGCAAAACCTTGCCGAATTATTGCCTACCCTAAAGAAGTAATAAAATGAAAACGAAGATATTGAATATGCTAGCCGCCCTCCTGGCTTTAATATTAATTAATTCCGGGTTAAACAAATTCTTTAATTATATGCCTGTACCAGAAGATCTTCCCAGTGCAATAATCAAAGATAATGAGGCTTTAAGGGAAATAGCTTGGTTGATACCTTTAATTGCTATTGCTGAAATTTTGGGTGGGTTACTTCTCTTGTTTCCCAGGACCAGGGCTTTAGGTGTTTTGGTGGTCTTCCCAGTCATGGTTGGGATATTACTCACCCATATTTTTGTAGCTCCCGAAGGTTTATTCCTCGCAGTTTTTCTTTGGGCTGTGTTACTATGGATAATCTTTGAATACAAAAAGAAATATTATCCTTTAATCAGTTAAGAAAAGTATAATTCTGGAAAAGATTAAATTATAAAGAAATTATCTTTTGATTTTACTTAGATGAGAAAGACAACACCATTTTAATTCAATGAGAATTTGATGCTAACTGGCAATTAATATGGGATTGTCATACAGAAAGGAGTTGCTGGACCAGTTTTCATCGAAGCCTTAAAAAAGCTCAGTTCATCTATTTTAAAGATGAATTTTGTAAGAAATTAGATTTGGTTCTAATATAATTAGGAAGTAAATCCCCTGATATTTTCCAAATCTAATTTGGCTTCTCATGCATGCCCAACATATGGAAAATTTCATCACTGTGTCATTTAAGGAAAATTCTCGAAAATTTATCACTTTTTAAAATGCGTAGCTCCATCATAGAATAATTCCGCACTCTCCATAATAGTTTCCGATAGCGTGGGGTGCGGATGAATGGTTAGGGACAAATCATTTGCGGTACTTCCCATTTCTATAGCCAAACCAATCTCTGGAATTAAACTACCAGCATTTTTTCCTGCAACGGCTCCTCCTAAGATGATTTCAGATTCAGGGTCTACTAAAAGTTTAGTGAACCCTTTATTTTCGCCAATGGCTGCTACCCTTCCTGAAGCTGCCCAGGGAAATTTCACAACCTTTACCTTCCTGTGTTGCTCTTTTGCCAGAATTTCAGTGAGCCCACACCAGGCGAGTTCAGGATTGGTAAAAACTATGGCTGGGATTACTTTAGGATCATAACCAGCTCCCTTCTTTCCGGCAATTGCCTCGGCTGCAATTCTACCTTCATGAGTTGCTTTATGTGCTAACATTGGTTCTCCGGTAATATCACCTATTGCGAAAATATGTTCTTGTTTGGTTCTGCGTTGTGCATCGACTTCTATAAATCCTTTTTCATTAGGTGAAATGCCTAGTTTTTTTAAACCCAAATTTTGGGTGTTCGGTTTTCTTCCTACCGCCACTAGCACACAATCAAATATTTTATTCTGTTCTTCTTTTTTATTTTTTAAGGAGACCTTTATACCTTTTTTGGTCATTTTCACCACTTTTACTTTCGTTTCGAAGAAAGCATTTTTGAATGGCGCTTCTTTTTCAAAAAAATCTGTCAAATCCCGATCTGTACCGGGTAAAAACCCTTGGGTCATTTCAGCTATAGAAACTTTACTTCCCAAGCTGGCATAAACGCTACCGAGTTCAAGGCCTATATATCCCCCACCAATGACCAACATCTTTTTAGGAATTTTGCTAAGTTCCAAAGCATCTGTAGAATCCCATATTTTTTTATGATCTATCTCAAAATGGGGTAATTCCATTGGAGAGGATCCCGTTGCAATAATCGCATTTTCAAAGCCTAGCTTGAATTTTTTTCCCTTTTTAGGACTTACTACTAATTCATTCTCACCGGTAAATTTAGCTTTTCCCTGTATGCATTCGATTTTTCTGGATTTGCTTAACTGACCTAACCCGTCTGTAAGTTCCTTAACTACCTTTTCTTTCCATCTGGCAATTTTTTTATGATCTATTTTAGGCGCTTTGAAATTGAGACCCCATTCCGTAGCTTTCATGGCTTCTTCTTTGGTTTTAGTTAAATGCAAAAGTGCCTTAGAAGGAATACAACCCCGGTAAAGACAAACTCCTCCAGGGTTCTCCATGGGATCAATGATCGAAACTTTAATTCCCAAATCTGCTGCACGAAAAGCGGCTGCATATCCTCCTGGTCCGGCACCGATAATCACCAGCTCTTTTTTATCATTGTTTGCCATCTTATTTCATACCTTAAGTTAACCTAATAGTGCTTCATATGGATCTTCCAACGCTTTAACTATCCAGTTCATGAAAGAGGCGCCTTCAGCCCCGTCAATTAACCGGTGATCGTAGGACAGACTAAGGGGGAGAATACTTCGAGGTTCAAAATTACCGTCAATATAAACGGGTTTAATACTAGCCCGGGAAACGCCCAGGATTGCCACCTGAGGATGATAAACAATTGGTGTAAAATTGGTCCCCCCGATACCACCTAAATTGGAAATGGAAAAGTTACCTCCTTCCATCTCATCATTGGAAAGCCCTTTTTCCCGAGCTTTCTTAGCTATTTTAGAAATTTCAACCGACAAGTCTTTAATACTTTTTTGATCAGCATTTTTTATAACGGGTACTAGCAAGCCTTTTTCGGTAGCCACCGCAATACTAATATTCACATACTTTTTAAGGATCATTTCTTTCCTATCCGGGTCTATACTAGCGTTAAACATAGGAAATTTATGTAATGCGGTGGCTACCACTTTGGTTAGTATAGCGGTAAGGGTAAGCTTTCCTCCGGCCTTTTCAACTTTTTCTTGGTGATCCTCTATATAACTTTCAATACCCGAAATATCGGCCTCCCCGAACTGAAAAACATGTGGGATAGATTGCCAGGACTGTAAGACATTTTCTGCAGTGATTTTTTTTATATTATTTAGAGGCTTGGTTTCTACTGGCCCCCATTTCCTAAAATCAGGTAGCCTAGGCGTCGCAGCACCGGGCTTTTTACCTTGCCCCTCTTTATGGTTTCTAACATCTTTTTCAGTAATTCTACCATTCTCCCCACCCCCATCTATATCCTGAATATTAACACCAAGTTCACGGGCCAGACGTCGTACGCCTGGGGAAGCATAAACTTCTATTGAGGACTTTTTGTCACCAGCCTTATCTTTTTCAGATTTCTCAGATGATTTTTTCTTCTTATCATCCTTATCCTCATCTTTAGCGGTATCTTTACTTTCATCTTCTTGCTTAGCAGACCTTTCGTCATCTTCTATTTTTTCTTTAGAATTGTCTTTTGTTTCTCTTCTCTCTTTTTCTTCTAAAGTTTTTTTCTGCTTTTTCTCTTTTTTCCCTACTGTGTCACCTGATTCATCGTTTTCTTCTGAACCCTCTTCAGCCTCTTCAAGGATGACAATTACATCTCCTACACTCACCTGATCTCCTTCATTTACCTTTATTTCTTTAACCGTTCCGCCAGAAGTGGAGGGAATTTCAGTTGAAGCCTTATCGGTTTCTACCACAATAACTCCTTGATCTTCTTCAATTTTATCCCCTTTGGAAACGAGTATTTCGGAAACGTTCGCGGTATCAACACCTTCTGATATTTGCGGTACTTTTAATTCTATTGCCATAATAAGATTTTTATGCCGTCCTTGGATTGGTTTTCTGCGAATCTATTTTTAATTTTTTAGCCGCCTTTTTTAATTCTTCAGCACTTATTTTTTCCTTTTTAGCCAGACCATAAATCGCTGCGTAGGCGATATGTGCAGCATTCACTTCAAAGAATCCGCGAAGAGCTTCCCTATTATCGCTTCTACCAAAACCATCGGTTCCCAAACTAATAAGATCATCTGGAAAATAAGTGGCTAAGCTTTCAGGAAGTGCTTTTACATAATCTGAAGCAGCAACGAAAGACCCTTTTTCACCTTCCAATTTTTGTTCTATATAATTTTTTTCTTTGTTTATCTGAGCTTTTAACCTATTGTTGCGCTCGGTATCAATAGCATTATCATATAATGCCTTATAGCTGGTTATACTCCAAATATCGGTGCCCACATCAAATTCTTCTTCCAGGATTCGTCCTGCTTCAATTACTTCCTTCATAATGGCGCCACTACCAAATAAATGTGCCTTTCTTGTTCTTTTACGTAATTTAGAGTTTTTGAATTTATACAGGCCATTAAGGATGTCATTCTCATCTAAATCCTTAGCCATTTTGGGCATTGAATATGTATCGTTACTAATGGTAACATAGTAGAAAACCTCTTCCTTATCTATATACATTGTTTTAATTCCTTCTTTTACAATAACCGCAAGTTCATAAGCAAAAGCAGGATCATAAGCCCTTAAATTAGGAAAGGCCAGGGCGTATAAATGACTTTGGCCGTCCTGATGCTGTAAACCTTCACCCGGTATACTTGTTCTTCCTGCAATTCCTCCCATTAAAAAACCTTTTGCACCGGCATCTGCAGCAGCCCACATGAGATCACCTGTTCGCTGAAAACCAAACATGGAATAAAAGAAGTAAAAGGGAATGGTATTGATGCCATGGGTAAGATAAGTTGTTCCTACAGCTGCAAACTCAGCCATACAGCCTGATTCAGTAATTCCCTCTTCTAAGATAGCGCCGTTTTTGGACTCCTTATAGTAAAGTAAACTTTCTTCATCTACAGGATCATATTTTTGACCCTGGGGGGCATAAATCCCAGCCTGTCTAAAAAGAGATTCCATTCCAAAGGTTCGGGATTCATCAGGGATAATTGGGACAATCAATTTTCCAATATTTTCATCTTGCATCAGTTTAGAAAGAATCTGAACCATAGCCATTGTAGTGGCAACCTGATCTTCCCCTGAACCTTTTAAAAAACTTTCAAAAATCTTTGAATCCGGAGCCTTTAATATGGGACTTTTATCTTTCCGTTGCGGAAGATAACCGCCCAGGCCTTTTCTTTTTTCCCGAAGATATTTTAATTCTTCACTGTCGTTCTTCGGCTTGATAAAAGGAATTTTCTGCAATTCCTCATCGGAAACTGGAACCTTGAAAAAATCTCTGAATTCTTTAAGTTGCTCCTTATCAAATTCCTTGGTTTTGTGAGACACATTACTAGCTTCGCCAGCACTACCCTGGCCATAACCCTTTATGGTTTGGGCAAGAATTATAGTAGGTTTTTCCTTAGTTTCTACAGCAACTTTATATGCGTTGTAAATTTTCTCTGAATCATGTCCCCCACGTTTAAATTTTTTCAATTCTTCATCTGAATAGTCTTCTACAAGCTTTTCCAGATCTTCATCATCACCAAATAATTCCTTTCGTAGAATTTCTCCATCGCTAAAGGCATATTTCTGAAGTTGGCCATCGGGAAGTTCATTTAATTTTTTAAGAAGTTTTCCGCTACTATCCTTTTCAATAAGAGCCTCCCATTGTTTCCCCCACAGCAGTTTTATAATATTCCAACCGGCCCCTTTAAAAAGTCCCTCAAGTTCCTGAATAATCTTGGCATTACCCCGTACAGGACCATCTAATCGCTGCAAATTACAATCTATCACAAAAATAAGGTTGTCCAACTTATCCCTGGAAGCGATATTAATTGCTCCCCGGGCTTCAACTTCGTCCATTTCACCATCACCTATAAAGGCCCAGACCTTACTGGTATCCTCATCTATGAGCTCGCGGTTAAAGAGGTATTTATTGAAACGGGCACGATAAATGGCCTGTATAGGACCTAATCCCATAGAAACAGTTGGGTTACACCAAAAATCAGGCATTAAATGTGGGTGAGGGTAAGAACTGATGCCTTCTTTAGACTGAACTTCGTGCCGAAAATCTTCAAGGTTCCTTTTAGTCAACCGTCCCTCGATATAGGCTCTGGCATATATACCTGGTGAGGCGTGGCCCTGGAAAAAAACCTGATCCGCCACCTGGTTTTTATCGATCTTAAAGAAATGATGAAAACCCACTTCCCAGAGTTCAGCGATTGAAGCATAAGTAGATATATGACCGCCAATTCCCGGATCCGCTTTATTAGCCTTTACTACCATCGCCATGGCATTCCACCTGATATAAGCAAGAAGTTTTTCCTCCAGTTCTAAATCGCCGGGATATTCTTCCTCTTTGTCTTTTGGAATTGTATTTATATAAGGAGTAGTACGTAGCTCAGGAAGATCAATATCATGTTTCTTAGCTTCTTCCTGTAAAATCTGAAGTAGCTCTCCCGCTCTTTTTGTAGATTTATTTTTAATGACCCAGGTAAGGGAATCTATCCACTCCTGGTTTTCCTGACGAGTATCATCTTTTTTGCGATCAGCCATGCGTTAATGTTATGAAATTCGAAAAGACCTTCTTTACGCTATTGAGAAAATGAAAACAGAAAGGATATCGCTGACCTTATCATTCTGACAAAGTTCCAAACCCTTAAATCTTACTGAGGAATAGCCAACTCTTACCATTAATCCCAATAAAAATTATTTGATGTTTCCCATGTTTCTTCCTTGTAATTTATAAAATAACAAGCCTAATCTCAACTGATTAACATAAGATTATACAGGGATGTTAAAGAAGGGAAACTGAAAATTGTTTGTTATTTTTTACACTCTAAGGCTGATCATAAATTAAACCATATAGACTCCAGGGGAAATTCACAAAACAGTTTTCAGTTAACATACAAGAACTTTCCCTCCCTCCTCTACTAAATAAAGACCTTTTTCCTTAACTTTCTTGTCCGGTCATTCGAAATCAAAAGTTCAAACTGGGAAACCAGAATCCTAATAGATACCTTTATCTAAAGGGATGAGCAACTGATTCATGTAGTGCCTATGGGTATAGAGACCTGGTATTTTAATTATGACTATATTTTATAAAATTCCCCAAACATGGCACCCGGTAAAAGGGATCGAAAACTGGCTAAGGCTTATAACCCTCATCTTCCAGACTGAATAAGTATTTAGGAAATTGATCGAATTCCCTTTCCTCTCAACTCAAATAGATAAACAATAAAATGGGCAAGAGTTCAATGACCTTTTGTAGAAATTGGACAAGGACCTCCACCAATAATACCAGGATTTAAATTTTTAGTATTTATTTTTTGGTTGCCCGAACTACTACAAAAGAACCTTCTCCAGTTCCTTCTTTTGGTTCTTCGGTTTTTTGAATATTTTCTAAATCTTCAAAAAGGGTTTGTGAAAACACCAGGTTTTTAAACCCGGAAGCTTTTAATAATTCTTCAACTTCTGAGGTTAAATAAAACCGGGCGTTTTTATAAAAAGTACTTTTCCCCTTCTTCTCCTCATATTCAGTCCCAAGCTTACTCCCCTTATCGATAAAAGCTATTATGACATGTCCACCTTTTTTAATCACCCTATTGGCTTCCTTGAGGGCTTTTGGAAAACTATCCAGGTGGCAAATGGTAACAAACAAAACAAAATCAAAATGTAGGTCTTTATAAGGCAAATGTTCGGCCTTAGCCTTGACTACTTCCAATCCTTTTTCTATGGCGAGATTGCGCATGCTTGTGGCCGGCTCCACTCCTTCTTTAATTCCCAATGCTTTAGCATACCTTCCGGACCCTAATCCTACTTCAATTCCCAAGATATTTTCCGGTAGTGCCTGAAAATGTCCTCTAATAGCAAGAATCTCTGATTCAAATACCGCCGGGAATCGATCAAACCAGGCCTCGTATTCTGCTACGTGTGTTTCAAAAGGTTCTGTCTTGGCCATTTTATCAATAGATTAAAAATTATTTATTCTCTAACATTTTCCTTCAATATATAAATATCTACTTCCTTAATCAATGATTTATATCATTCAAGACTATCATACAACTCCCCCTGGCACCAAACCGATTATTTTCATGTAAGTCGCTTGGCATATTTTTGGGCAATATCAAGAAAATTTTGAGCCCGAATTGTCCATTTCGGATCGTTCTTATAACACTTCTCTTTAATATGCCAAATGGCAAAGCGTGTCCTTTGGCTTGCTTGTATACTTTTATAAAAATTAATTAGAGAATCCTGGACCTTATCCTGGGTTATTTCACGGTAAATTTTAAAAAAAACCTCTCCAAGATCTTGGTTTGCTAACAATTCACATTCAATGGACAGAAAAGATAATTCTTCGGCTGTATCAAGGATTCTTAGATCCTTATTAAATTCTAAGCAATCTATTATTAGAGGCTCATCATTTAAGTATATATGTTCCGGTTTAAGATCGCCATGGGCTTCAATAACTTTTCCCTTCAAAACTCTTTGCTTAAAAACTTCAGTTTCCCTATTAAGATAAGCATATTGCAAAGAGAAAATGCCCTCTAATTGTTCATAGGATAAATTAAATTCAGGATCTAATAATTTCTTTTGATTTGTTGTTATTTTCTCTTTTATCTTTTTATAATAATTCTCGGGATTAATTTTGGCCGCAGCACTATTTTTATAAAACTCAGAAAGTTTCGTTATTGCTTTATTCAAATATTTTTCATTTAAGCTATTATTTTTTAAGGCGTAATCCAGCATCTGCTCTTCATTCAAGCGCTTCATCTTCACCAACCACTCTATGGTCTCTCCAGAGCCATCCAGTTCAAATTTCCCACCTGGAGTTAAACTTAGCGGTATCACACCCAGGTAGATTTCTTTTGCAAGTCTTTTATTAAGTCGGAATTCCTCCATACAATTGAAGTGTCTATTTTCCAAAGTCCTGAAATCGGCCAAATCATACTTCACTGGTTTTTTCATTTTATATACATGCCGGGTGGTAAGAAAGAGAAATGACATGTGGGTTTCCTTCACCTGGAAATTTTCTGTACTTTCTTTATAATTGTTCCTATCCTTGAGAAAATCAACCTTTCTCAAAGTACTTACAGCCGCTATATTACTGTGCTTTTTATTCATCTTTTAGAAGATCTACCAGGGAACCCCCCGTTTGAATTCTTTTAATAGCCTCTGCAAAAAGAGGAGCCACGGATAAGACCTTTATTTTTCGTTGCAGCTTACTTTGCGTGAAATTTAAGGGAATGGAATCTGAAATGACGATTTGCTCAAAGGCATCATCGATTAAAATTTCACTGGCTTTGCTGGAAAAACAGGCATGGGTAGCAACGGCATAAACAGAATGAGCTCCTAAGTTAAGACAGGCCTTGGCAGCTCGAAGCATGGTACTGCCTGAGGCGATGAGATCATCTATTATGATAACATTTTTCCCTTTTGCCTGGCCTACTATGGTCTCCCCACTTATAACTCCCTTACTCCGCATTTTTTCCATGATGAGTAAGGGCAGGTTCTTTCCCGAATGCCTTTCTAAAACTTTCCTGAATTCATCTGCTCTTTTTACCCCTCCAAAATCGGGGGACATTACAGCAATTTCTTCTCCCTTTAATTTTTCATGGAAATAAGCTGCAAAAATATTTTTTGCCTCCAGGTGCTCAGTTTTGCACCGGAAAGCATTCTGAAAAGCCTGAAGATTATGCACATCTATATTTACAATTCTATCGATTCCCATAGCCTCGAATAATTGAGCCACATAACGTATAGTGACTGGATCACGTGGTTTTGTTCTCCGATCTTTTCTTGCGTAACATAAATAAGGCACCACCACACTAATACTTTTGGCGGAAGCATCTTTTACAGCCCCTACAAAAAATAATAAGCGGCATAGCATATCGTTAACACTTCCCTGCCCTCCACCATGCAAAGATTGAATAATAAATACATCCTGATTTCTAACATTCTCAAGCGGTCTGCTTTTATGCTCCCCATCTTCAAATTCCCGCTCTTCATGAGCTGAAAGGGTAAGACCTAAATCCTGGGCGACTTTTTCTCCAAATTCCCGGCTATTCTCTAGAGCGAATACTACCATATTTCCTCTGCGTTTGAGTTGAAAGGAATTCCGTGAAAATTAATTATTCAGAAATACCCTTTTTTCTAAAATTAACCCAACCTGGTATAAGCTACAATGAGAAAAATCATTCTAATAAGGCAATGAGCATATCCCTTAATCTTTTCCGAACAATTTGCACAAGGAAATTATTGCCCAAATCAGCTTATGCTAAAAGTTCAATTGACGCAGCTTTCTTGTAAATAAATACAATGCATTAATAAAGGGGATTCCTTATAGAATAGCTTTTAAAAACCTGATATATAGGTTCAAGACAAAAGGCCCTTCTACTATCTTGAGTTTGTATCTAAAAGTAATTCACTCCCTCCCACTTCCATTAGCCTATTAATTTGTGTCCAAATTAAATTTGAACACCTCTAATTCTACATTTTATTATTACTTTATTATTCTTTTAATGTTCTTCGCAGGAAAGGACCTTTAGTTCCAGATTCCGATTATTTTTTTTGAATTACACAACACATATGATCCAACGTTATGAAGTCCCTGCCCCCTGCCCCAAGAGGGAAAATGCAAAATTCGATAGTGTTGATATATTGGCAGCGGTGGGCCATGAGATCCGTAATCCATTAAATGCCATCATCGGACTCTCTCAACTTCTCTATACTGCCAATTCCATGGAGGAGGTGAAAAACTACACCGAAGGTTTGATGCAAACCTCTGAGCATCTTAGGGAAATGGTGAATAACCTTCTTGACTTCAGCAAGTTCAGATCGGGTAAACTGGAAATGAATTTCAAATCTGTAGCCCTGAAAGAAACCCTTGCCTCACAATTAAGTGGTCATAGGCTGGTGGCTGAGAGAAAAGGTCTAAATTTTTTTATGGATATGGACAAGGCTATTCCGACCAGAGTGGTATTGGATTCCCTTAAACTAGGTCAGGTGATATTGAACCTCATTTCGAATTCCATTAAATTCACCAGTTCCGGTTCTGTAGGCCTAAGAGTGGTGCTGATCCGAAAAACAGATTCAGATGTTCAACTTTTATTCTCAGTGGAGGATACAGGGATGGGGATCTCTAAAGAACACCTTGAAAAGATTTTTAGGGCTTTTCATCAGGGAGATGGAGAAACCAACATAAACTTTGGAGGAACTGGGTTGGGTTTGGCCATTAGTAAACAACTTGTAGAAGCCATGGGAGGCAGCCTTGTTGTAGAAAGTGCACCCGGTTACGGTTCAAAATTCAGTTTTAAACTTAGGGCGCCAATAGAAGAGCAAGAGGACATCCGACCTCTTCCTACGAACTCTTGGAAGTCCTTAAAAGGACTTAAAATTCTGCTAGTGGACGACAGTAAACTGAACTGCATGATCGTTCAAAAATTCCTGGAATCCAAGGAGATGTTATGTACTACTGCTGAAAATGGGGCAGCGGGACTTGACCTTATACCTCAGCATGATTTTGATGTGATCTTAACAGATCTTAAAATGCCCGAAATGGACGGATATGAGTTTATCGAAAAATTCCTGGAGTTTGATCCAGTAAAACATAAAACGATCCCTGTGATTGCACTAACGGGTTCATTGTACGGACATGGAGGAGAAGAGTTAAGAAAAAACGGATTTTCAGATTATCTTTTAAAACCTTTTGGACCTGAAGAATTGTTCTCTACTATTCTGGCCAATAACAATAAAAAATGATATTTGGTCAATCGGAGGCTGGGAACATGCGTCTAATAATTTTATGTTAAGCCAGATTCATTTAGTTTGAGATGAAAACTCAGGGGCATACATATTTTCTAGGATTGTGATTCCATAAAAGAAATTTCCGGTGGCTTTATAAATTTTTAGGGTTCCATTTTTTAAATCCTTTCTCTTTTTGGAATTGTATTAGCTCAATAAAATCATTTCAGTAAAATTGGAGGGTTATTTCGATCTACCAAAATTCAAGGTAAATTCCGGAAAAGATCAGGGTCTATCCAAAATGTTTTTCATCAAAAAAAGGTAATGCCAGGTACGGAGTTAAGTAACGGTTTTAGCAACGGGAGTGCCTTTTAAGCCCGCCTCGACAAGATAGGCCATGAATTCAACAAAAGGTTTGATATTTTGGTGTGCACTAGCCTGTTCCAGACTCTCCATATACCGATCCCGTTCTTCATTAGGAATAATGGTCCAGGGATATCCTCCAGGTGCAAGCATCGCATTCATCAGGAATCGCCCCATACGGCCATTCCCATCCATATAGGGATGGGTATAGACAAAGATAAAATGTCCCAGGACCGCTCTAACACTAGCCTCTTCTTCTTCGGCTAATAATTCAAATAGCAGAGGCATGACATCACGGACATGTTCATGATCCATGGGTATATGTTTGGATTTTCCAATATATACCTCATTACTCCTATAACCCGCCAGGTCAGCCGGTTTTAATAGGCCCATACTCACACTCGGAGAGAACAATTCTCGATACCAATCCCGGTGGTCATCTTCTGCAACATCCCCCGCGTTTTCTCCTTTTAGAATACGAGAAATACTCTCTTTCACTACATTAAAAGCCTGCCAGTAACCGCGGGCAGCAATCGCATCCTTTTGTTGTCTATTCTCTTCAGCATCCCAGGTACCACTTTTTACTTTTTCTATGAGCTCAGGAGAAACTCTGTATTTTTCAATGGCGAGCGAATGATAGGCATCGGTCACGTAAATCTCTTCTATTTTATGAATATAGGCAGCAATATCTTCCGGTAAGCCAGGTGCTGCGGGAAAAACATCAATTACGGCCTGCTCCATATTTTGCCACATAAGCCGGAATCTATTTACAAAAGGGGAACGTTGGCGCCTGTCAAATTCAATGGATGTCGGTTCCTTAAAAGGATCCTGCTCTCTGACATCGTAACCTGCGGACTGCATCGTCTTTAGTATATTATCGGCGATTTTTTCCTGCCCCAAATTACGATAAGCACCAACTAATCTTCCGGCAATAGTTGAATGACCTCCTTCCAGTAAAGGTTCCAATAGTTCGGAAGCATCACGGATCATCATCAGTGCGGTTCGGGTATCAATTGCATGACTGGTATAAATAGAAGGAGTACTAAAAATAATGGCAGTAGTTAAATTCAACATACGAACCCCTTGTTTGATCTCTATTTGACCGATTTCCGAAAGAGGAGATCTCATGACAAAGATCGATGTCCCAAAGAGCAATTTGGTTAATGAATTGTTGCCCTTGGAAGATCTAACTATCAATTGTGATGGAACGGTAGTATTTCCGGAATGGAGCATTAATGATTGTTCTGCTGAAATACAGTAATCGTCTCCGTACCTATCTTTTAGATACCTGGAACAGAATTCCCAAAAGGAGGTATACCAGGAAGTACTGTTTCCTACTTCTTCATCAAGTGGAGTCCCTATGTACCATCCTTTTACAACTTCTCTGATAAAGCCATTATCTACTAATCGTTCCCGATGAAGTCGGGAAAGGTCATTAGCTTTGATCGCCATAACTCCTTTATCCTGAAGTTCCTTAAGTTGTTGCAAAGAAACTGCCAATTTTTCTGAGGGAGTAGCCATTTTAGATTATTTTATCACTGCCAGTATCAAAAACCTACTTTAATACTTTTAATGATTTTGCGTTAAAATTATTAATTGACGTTGTGCTAAAATTATTAATTGACGTTGTGTTAAAATTATTAATTAGTGCAAATTTAGCTGTAGAACTTGAATTATAAAAGCTTTTTGTAAATTCTAATCTTTTAAGATCCCTTTTATAAGGGATTTACTATCACAGGTAATTCGGGAATAAAGTTGACCAGTTGCTAGTTGATTTTTCTTTTATGGATGAAAAAAGAAATTGAAAAGGTTTGACTGGTACGCATTGCTTTGTTCTTTAAATAAAACAATAATTAAGTACGAAGTCAAATTGCCAATACGAGTTTTAGATCATCGGCTCATCAAAAATACAAAAAATGGACTCACGATAACTCCTATTTCCTTTAACATTATTTGTTGGATTTTGAGCATAAAAAAGGTAACTACATGAATTTCATATAATTACCCTTGTATGTATTTCTTTCTGAAATATTAAAAAGTCGGGATGACAGGACGACGTAACATCGTCTGGGACACCCCGTGTTTAAAGGGCTTTAACAGTTTTTAACACTTACGAACTCCCGATTAACTCAACATCTTTTAGATAACTTATTGAATTTCAGTGTGTTTTCGCACTCTATAAATATAATCAATTTAAGTCTAATTTGATCTGAAGCCGAAAATGTATTACAATAATTTGATTCCATTTTATATCAATTAACTATAAAAAAATGCTTGAATAGAATACCCCAAACTAAAATCTTGACCTATAATTTTCTAATGATATCAAAATTTCACGCTAATATTCCTCAATAAAACATTGATTTGAAGTAACCTAAATTTTCAATTCAGGAGACAGGCTAATCCAAAAAGAAATTTGATCTTTAAACAGAAGCATCAATTGTAGTACCCTTTCTATATTCCCATTGCCCTATAAGAACTCGTTACCCCAAAATGCGTTTGTAGAAAAACCGCCAATACCTCCTGCATCAAAAACCCGAAATCTCAGAATGGGGTTGAGAATCCCGGGTAACATCCTCTGGCAATTCAAATGTCTTTCGAAACCAAACCGTTCATCAAAATCCTTCAATGCCTCCAAATTCTTCCAAGTTTTTCCCGCAACTTCCATAGCCTTCTATCCCTGATATAGGTTGAATACTAAAGTCAACTATTTATGAAAGTAATCGTTTAATTAATTAAGAAGAAAAGGGAGTTTTCTGCTAAATTCAAACAACAGATGGTTGCAGATTTTAAGAGTGAAAAATACAGTGTTCCGGAATTATGGCCTCTCCATAATATCTATCGATGGATTTATGAATTTCCTGACTTTAACGAGAAAGGATTTAGAGTTGTAGAAATGAAAGACAGTAGCTATGCAAAAATAAAAGAAATGGAAGCCCGGATGAAAGTAAGTGAAGCGGCCTTGGGCCGCAACAAATCCAGGTAGATTATTTCAAAAAAATGATCGAGTTAGCTAAGACTGAGCTTGACATCAACTTTTAAAAAACTACAACACTCCATAATCAACTGGTTCAGGGAAAACAAAGAAAAAATAAATTATTCCATGAATCAGCTCTATAAAAGTGCCGGTATTAGTAAACAGGCTTTACAGTAATATGCTCGTAGGCAAGCTGTTTTTGATCACCAACTGATACAGTTGCTGGAAGAGACCGATGATCTTAGTAGAGTGTAGAAACCTTTATACAGTTAGCCCACCGCTTAAAGAAAAAAATGAAATATAGGCGAACTATTATTGCAGAAAAGATCTATTATCCTGACCAGATAAAAGGGCTGGAGATTAATGCCCTTTCCGTAGTGTGGCAATCTGATATTACTTATTATAGGGTAAAAGACAAGTTTTTTTCCTTTATTTATCATTGATGTCTACTCCCAACAAGTGGTAGGTTACCAAGTCAGATCACATGAAAGAAAGCTTACACCCTTAGGATGGCTCTAAAAGGGCACAAAGCTTTAGAAATTTATTATTCAGACAGTGATTACCAAACCCTGTACTGATTTACTAAAAGCTAATTCTACAACGATAAGTACGGCTCTTAGCGCATAGAATAATTCCAATGCAGAAAGAATAAACAAGAATATTTGGATCACTGGAAATCATAAACTTTTAATCATTTAAAAACTCAGGTAAGGAAGGCCGTCACAAACAAATATTAAAAGGTCCCATTATTATTTAGGGAAAAAGAGTCCGAAAGAATTTATCAATTATTGGTTAACTATTAAACCTGAGAAAAGACCAGTAATTACTATTCTTAATAATGAAAATTAATATCTAAAACCGGTCCACACTAATCAAGGAAGAGCATTCCAATAGCCAACGGTTGAAAAGCCTCATCATTCAGTGTCTCGGCCTCAGTAAAAAAATGTCCAGCTGATTTTATGATTATTAAATGCTTTTAAAAGCTAACTATTTTCATATTGCTTCATAGCTTTTTCCAATATGATATGCTGCTATTTCAAGTGAATCAGTGGGAACTACATTAGAGATGAATTTTCTGAATTCTTCACCTGGCTCCTGTAACAGCTTTTTTACCTTTTCAAATGCTGGCAATCTTCACCTAATATGGGTAAAAGTAAAATTAGCAAAACTTTTTAAGAGCTTCTAAAAATACCTTTGCCGTCTTTCCAAATTTAGGGCCTTCGGTTTTCCAAATAAACGTTCCTACCTTGTTAAGTGATCTCAAGATGAGAGTAATGAAACCTAGCTATAAATAGCGTTTATCTGCAGATTACTTAGAAGAGATACTCTGCATTATCAAACCACAATGGATCTAATGCTTTTTGCAAAATCCTTTGTCTTTTCTAAATTCCTTCGCATTACCGCTCTTAATTCTGGGTAGGCTTTTACTTGAATACCATGGACATTCTTATTTTCAGAACATTTTAGCAATTTAATATCCCCCAAATGACTTTATCATTTGGTCTGTCTTACATTCTCTTAGATACCTGGTCTTATTTAATGGCTTCGGATGATTCCAATTTCCAAACCTCTTAATTCTGCAAGCCCTCTTAATCTGCCTATAGCTGAATAGCCGGGATTTGTTTTCTTTTTAAGATCATCCAGCATCTGATGTCCGTGGTCGGGACGCATTGGTAGCCGATGATCTTTTCTTCCCTTCCCAATTCTTTTCTGTTGTTCATTTATCAAAGCTTTCATTACCGCATACATATCTACATCTCCATATAAATGATCAGCTTCATGAAAATTCCCTTCTTTGTCCCTACTGGTACTTCTCAAATGAATAAAATTAATACGGTTACCAAGCCTTTCTATCATCCCGGGCAAGTCATTCTCTTTTATTACACCGTAGGATCCGGTACAAAAACATAGTCCATTGTTAGGACTGTCAAAAGCTTCCAACAGCATTTCTGCATCTGCTTCGGTACTTATAACCCGGGGAAGTCCCAAAATTGGGAATGGGGGATCATCGGGGTGAATGGCCATAAGCACTCCTGCTTCTTCAGCTGTAGGAATAATTTCTTTTAAAAATGCATAAAGATTCTCTCTGAGTGCCTGTTCTCCTATATTCTGATATTGATCCAGCACAGCCTGAAACTGATCCAGGGTATATCCTTCTTCTGCTCCCGGCAAACCTGCTATTATATTATTTACCAGTAAATCTTTTTCCTTTTCAGATAA
The DNA here is from genome assembly GCF_054121475.1 of Salegentibacter profundi. NCBI lineage: Bacteria > Pseudomonadati > Bacteroidota > Flavobacteriia > Flavobacteriales > Flavobacteriaceae > Salegentibacter > Salegentibacter profundi. The sequence goes on along the minus strand of NZ_JBSYGG010000009.1, from coordinate 30,632 downwards.
CTGCTCCAGAGCGGCCTTTGCGGCCTGCTTTTGTTTCTCAGAATACATCTTTTCTGCTCCGGGCCTTTTCAAAAGAAATAATTCAAATGCGGCAAACTGAGCCGCATCAAAACGCAAAGCTCTTGAACCATCGGGCATTTCAAAAGCAAGATCTGTACGAGTCCAGTCCAACACCGGCATGAAATTGTAACATACAGTATCAATTCCGCAGCTACCCAGATTCCTGATGCTTTGTTTGTAGTTCTCTATGTAATCCTGATATTTTCCTGTACGCTTTTTGATATCCTCATGCACCGGAATACTTTCAACTACAGACCAGGATAAACTAGAAGCTTTCACCTCCTGTTTTCGTTTATTAATATCTTCTACCGTCCATACTTCCCCATTAGGGATGTGGTGCAACGCGGTAACAATTCCTGTAGCGCCAGCTTGTTTTATATCTTGAAGACTTACCAGGTCCTTAGGTCCATACCATCTCCAGGTTTGTTCTAGTGCCATAATTTTGGTTTTAATATTTTATACTCCGCTAAAGCTGCTAAAACCTCCATCTACAGGAACAACAATTCCTGTGACGAATTTGGATCCGTTACTACAAAGCCACAATAAAGTTCCTTCAAGATCTTCGGGTTCTCCAAATCTCCCCATTGGAGTATGATCGATAATTATTTTTCCTCTTTCAGTAAGATCTCCATTTTCGTTGGTCAATAAACTACGATTTTGTTCTGTAAGGAAAAATCCCGGTGCAAGGGCATTTACTCGAATGTCTACCTTAGAAAAATGAACCGACAGCCATTGAGTGAAGTTGCTTACCGCTGCTTTTGCACCGCTGTAGGCAGGAATTTTTGTTAATGGTCTTAAGGCATTCATGGATGAAATATTGATCACTGAGCATCCTTTTCTTCCTATCATATCTTTGGCGAAAATCTGGGTGGGAAGCAATGTTCCAAGAAAATTAAGATTAAAAACAAATTGAATACTGTCGTAATCAAGATCAAAGAAAGTCTTCAATTCTTCATCCGCTTTAAGATCCTCTTCAAATAAATGCGTTTTGGATGTTGTTCCTTTAGGATGATTTCCTCCTGCACCATTGATCAGAATATCGCACGGCCCTAAATGTTCATTGATATCGCGATGTGCCTGTTGCAAACTGTCCTTTTTTAGGACATTAGCACTAAAGGCTATGGCATTTCCACCTTTTTCTTTAATGTTCGAGACCACGGTTTCCGCAGCATCTAAGTTAAGATCCACAATTGCTAGTTTTGCTCCCTGTCTTGCCAAAGCTTCGGCCAGGGTACTACATAATACTCCGCCTCCACCTGTTACAACAACCACTTTATTTTTTAATTCTGTAAATTTAGGTTCCATTAGTTAGTTTTCTTTATTTGATTTTTTGATAATAAATAAATTAGGCTGAAATTATAATTCTCCTTCTTCCTCCAATTATTCAAGCTTAGCATCATTTGCCACATATTCTTTTTGTGAGGGCAATCCGTTTTTTCCGGTTCCCAGCCAAAATAAATTGATTCGTTACTGATCAAAATGATAATTAAGGACAAAGTTAAAGTAACAATATTAGGAAAAATTTTATGAATACAATCGATTGTACAATTTTTGTTTAAAATTCTTTTAATCGAAAAGGCCTGGCAACCACAAACTGATTGCTGGGATAAAGGTTATCAATAAAAGTACGATTACCATCACTACATAAAGTGGCAGAAGAGGCTTAATCACTTTCTGTATGGTAGTTTTGGCTACACTAACCCCAATGAAAAGCACCGAGCCCACTGGAGGTGTGCTAAGACCCACGCACAAGTTCATCACCATGATAATCCCAAAATGCACGGGGTCGATCCCTAAACTATGCATTACCGGTAAAAATATAGGAGTAAAAATGAGGACGGCAGGAGTCATATCCATAAATGTTCCAACGAATAATAACAACAAATTAATAATAAGTAGGATCATAAATTTATTATCACTTAACCCCAGTAGTACTTCACTTACGGACTGTGGAATATTCTCGAAAGACATCACCCAAGACATACTCATTGATGTGGCAATTAGGAGCATTACTATAGCTGTAGTACCCACGGAATTGAGGAATACCTTGTAAAGTTTTTTCCAGGTTAACTGCCGGTAAATGGCAGATAGAATCAGGGTATACAATACGGCGATTGCAGAAGCTTCGGTCGCCGTAAAAATTCCTGAAACGATCCCACCAATTACAACGATCAAAAGGAAGAGACTTGGGAAAGCGTCAAAAAATGTATAGAGAATTTTTTTAATACTACTGCTTTCTCCTTGAGGATATTTCTTCTTTTTAATCCAGAAAGCGGCGGTAAGCATAAGGGCAAGGCCCATTAAAATACCGGGAATATAACCTGCAAGGAAAAGGGAAGCAATAGAAACCCCTCCGCTGGCAAGGGAATAAACAATAAGAACATTGGACGGTGGTATCACCAACCCAGTAGTGGAAGCTGTTACATTTATTGCAGCACCAAATTCCCTGGAATAATTTTCTTTTTCCATTCTTGGTCCTAAAATTCCTCCAATTGCCGAGGTAGCTGCTACTGCAGAACCAGAAATAGCCCCAAACAACATCGCGGCAATTACATTCACATAAATCAAACCTCCAGGCAGTGCACCGATCAAAGCTTTGGCAAAATCAATTAATTTTGTAGCAATTCCGCCCTGATTCATAATCTGTCCTGCAAGAATAAAAAAGGGAATGGCAAGCAACGAAAAGCTATCTAAGCCTGTGGCCATACGCTGGGCTACTGTTGTATAGGCCGCCATAGAATCTATGGAAACCAACATAGTGAGCACACAGGAAATTCCAATAGACCAAGCGACCGGCACTCCAATACTTAGCAGGATTAAAAAAGAAACAACCAGAATTAATATTTCTAACATTATACCAAATACTGTTTAGGGTTCAAAAGCTCATTAATTTTATAGATGATCACGAGCACCCCGCTAATAGGCATTACCATGTAAACAGCTCCCAGTGGAATATTAAGTGCAGCCGAGGTTTGGCCCAGCAAATAATTTAAATACACCAGGTTGCTACCTCCAATTACCAATACTACAAGACAAAAAAGAATTATAAGAATATTAATCCCTATTCTAAGCTTAATTCGGTTTTCCGGCTTTAATTCCGGCGCTAAAATATCTATAGAAAGATGTTGCTGCTGTCCAGAAACATAGGCTGCTCCTAATATGCCTATCCATATTAATAGGTATCGAGCTATTTCTTCAGTATAAGAACTCGAGGCTTGTAGGATATATCTGGAAAACACCTGCCAGGAAACGGCTGTAACCATTACAATCATTAAAAAAACCAGGAGCATCCCCAAAATTTTATCCAGAATAGGTTTCATAATCTTTTATTTTATAGCCTGTATAGCATCAATGATTTTATTCATTTCCGGGTCTTTGGAAAATTCTTCATACATAGGCTGAACCATTTCCCTAAAATCTTCCTTGTCAGTATAGGTTACCTTCACACCTGCTTTTTGAATTTCTTCCAAAGCTTCCAGTTCAGCCTCGCGCCATAATTTCTTTTCATGTTCCGAAGATTCCATAGCAGCCTCTTTGAGCCATTCTTTTTCCTTTTCTGAAAGTTTATTCCAAACAAGGGTGCTTATAAGCAACTCGTCCGGAGGGGCGGTATGTTCATCTACCATATAATATTTACACACCTCATAATGCCTGGACAAATAGAAACTAGGCAAATTGTTTTCGGCCCCATCTACTATTCCCTGTTGCAAGGCAGTGTAGAGTTCGCCCCAGGCAATTGGTGTTGGGGAGCCGCCAAGCATTTGCACCATATTCATTGCAGTGTTGCTTTCCATAACCCGTAGTTTAAGGCCCTCCAAGTCTTCCGGACTGTCCATTGGTTTTTTACCATAAAAGCTTCTACTGCCGGCATCGTAAAACGTGAGACCTTTCAATCGTTTTCCTAATCCATCATTTAAAAATTTTTCGCCTAATTCACTCTCAAGAACTTTAAAGCGATGCTCACGATCCCGAAATAAAAAAGGAAGTCCGAAAACCTTTAAACTGGGTACAAAATTCTCTAAGACTCCTGTAGATACCTTTGTCATTCCCAAGCTTCCAATCTGCAGAAGCTCCAAAGCCTCCCGTTCAGTACCTAATTGTTGATTCGGGTAGATATCAATCTCTAAACTCCCGTTTGACTTCTTTTTTGCGCGCTCTGCCATAAAGAGCATGGCCTCGTGCACAGGGTGAGAAGTGTCGAGACCATGGGCCAATTTAATTACAGTTTTATTACCTATGAACTCCCCACATCCGGTAAAAATAAAAATCAGAGTTATACATAACCCAAGACCAATAATTCTATTATAACCTGCTTTTATCATTATCCTTTTCTTACTGAATTATCTCTTTATCCTTCCACTCACGTTACCGTTAACTACTTCCTGAACCTCTTCGACATTCACAAGGTTTACGTCTCCCACATGGGTGTGTTTTAAGGCACAAGCTGCAATGGCAAAATTCAAAACCTGGAGATCATCCTCAAAATTCCGCAATCCGTATAAAAGTCCGGCGGCAAAGGCATCTCCAGTTCCTATTCGGTCTATTACATCTGTCACCTCCAGTTCGCTGGTAGTAATAAACTTTTCCCCGGTCCAGGCTCTCCCATAAACCTTCTGCCAGGATGCACTAACACCGTTTCGAACTTTATCAAACACCTTCGTAATTCCAGGGCTGGCCCTTATCAAATTTTCACTGGCTTTAACAAAGCCCTTATCATCAGATGAATGATCGGTGTCCAGAATCTCATTTATTTCATTGACTCCCCCAATAAAGATATTAGACAGGTCGACTAAATTTTTTAAAACCTCCGGACCACTTTTGCCATATTTCCATAGATTGCTACGATAGGCGGGATCTGCCGTAACGTGGATCCCTTTTTGCTGAGCGATCTCTAAGCCTTCTTTTAAGGTTAAGTATGCACTCTCTGAAATAGCGGGTGAGATTCCAGACCAATGTAGATAATCACAATTTTCCAGAATAGTATTCCAATCAACCTGCCCGGGGGTTATGTTGGCAAAGGCACTATGCAACCGATTATAGGCAATTTGACTTGATCTCATAGCCGATCCAACTTCCAGGAAGTATAATCCCAATGGGTGAGCAACCTTGTTTACTGCTGAAATATCTATTCCAAACTTTCTCAGGCTAGCCAGGGCAGCATTTCCAACAATATCATCTGAAACATTTGCAATGTGTTGCACCTCAAGGCCAAAGTAAGCCAATGAAGCTGCCACATTCATTTCTGTTCCTCCAAAAAAGAAATCCAATTGGTGCGCCTGTTGAAACTTCCTGTTATCTGAGGGTGATAAACGCATCAGAACTTCTCCAAAGGTGACTACTTTAGCTTTTTGATTGGGATTACTTTTCATGTTGGCATACAGGTTTTACACTCATTTCTTCCGAAGAGTTTTAATCATCGACAGGGTTTCCCTAACAGTTTTTTTCAGCTGATCAAAATCTTTATTTTCTAGGATATCTTTGGAAATCAGTTTTGACCCCATTCCTACACAAGTAACTCCTGCTTCAAACCAACCTTTTAGGTTGTCCTCGGTAGGAGAAACCCCTCCGGTGGGCATTACGCTGGTCCAGGGTTGAGGCCCTTTAATTCCCTTAACAAAGGAAGGTCCGTAAGTTCCACCTGGGAATAGTTTTACTATCTCACAGCCCAGTTCCTCGGCACGGGCAATCTCTGTAAGAGATCCACAGCCCGGGGACCAAAGCACCTTGCGGCGATTACAGACAATAGCAATGTCTTCTCTTAAGACAGGGGTAACGATAAAATTCGCTCCCAGTTGCATATAAAGAGACGCAGCGGCAGCATCGGTTACAGATCCTACCCCCAGTACCATTCCGGGTAAATCCTTTAAAGCATATTTATTAAGTTCTCCGAAGATCTCAAAAGCAAAATCCCCTCTGCTAGTAAACTCTAGGATGCGTCCGCCCCCATCATAGCAAGCCTTTAGAACTTTTTTTCCCAATTCCACATTTGAATGAAAGAACAAGGGAACCATCCCATCTTGCTGCATCACAGATGCTACTTCTAATCTTGAATACTGAGCCATTTTTTCTTTTTTCTTGTTATCTGGCAACCCGCCCTGAAGCATCGCCGCCCATTAATTTTTTAACTTCATCAATAGTCACCAAATTCGCATCTCCCTTTATGGTATGCTTTAAAGCTGAAGCAGCTACGGCAAAATTCAGTGCATTCTGGTCATCATCAGGATAGGTCAACAATCCATAGATCAAACCAGCCATAAATGAATCTCCCCCACCTACTCTATCTACGATATGGGTGATATTATATTCCGGGGATGTAAACATGGTTTCTCCATCATACAACACTCCCGCCCAGGTATTATGAGAAGCCGAAAGTGAACCCCGAAGTGTGGTAATTACTTTCTTAGCATTTGGAAATTTCTCCATCATTTGCTGGCAAACCGATAAAAAAGCTTCTGCTTTTACATGTTCACCCTGGGTGGTAATATCCAGACCTTCCGGTTTTATTCCAAAATGTTTTTCAGCATCCTCTTCATTTCCTAGAATGATATCACAATAGGAAGTAAGCTCGGTCATTATAGCCTCCGGCTCAACTCCGTATTTCCATAACTTAGCGCGATAATTAAGATCGGTGGAAATGGTAATTCCCATTTTCCTAGCCACCTTTACTGATTCCAGGCAGGCATTTGCCGCTCCCTGGGAAATAGCAGGGGTAATACCGGTCCAATGGAACCATTCTGTTCCTTCAAAAACTTTTTCCCAGTCTACCATACCCTCATCAATTTCGGACATAGCAGAATGAGCACGGTCATAAACAACCTTACTACCACGGCTTACAGCTCCGGTCTCCAAAAAATAAATCCCAAGACGATCTCCTCCAAATACAATTTTATCAACACCTACGTTTCTTTTACGCATTTCCATTAGTGCGCAGTCACCAATATCATTTTTAGGTAAGCGTGTTACAAAATCTACAGGCACGCCATAATTAGCAAGGGATACTGCCACATTAGATTCTCCACCTCCATAGACTACATCAAAACTGGTGGCCTGGGAAAACCTCAGATGTTCCTGAGGGGCCAACCGAAGCATGATCTCTCCAAATGTTACTACTTTTTTCATATTTAATTGTTATTCAATTATTTATATTTTTTTTATCTAAAATTTAAAATATTCTTTAGCATTATGGTAACTAATATTCGCAACGGTCTTACCTACCAGATCTAAATCTCCTGGTAATTCCCCACTGGCGATTTCCTGGCCGAACAAATTACACAAGACTCTTCTAAAATATTCATGTCTTGGATACGACAGAAAACTCCTGGAATCTGTCAACATCCCAATAAATGTACTTACCAGTCCCATATTCGATAATGCGTTAAGTTGTTTGATGATCCCGTCTTTTTGATCTAAAAACCACCAACCCGATCCAAACTGAACCTTTCCTTTAATACTTCCATCGTTAAAATTCCCTGTCATACTGGCAAAAATCTCATTATCTGCCGGATTCAAATTATAAAGGATGGTTTTGGTCAATTTATTTTTTCCATCAAGTTTATCAAGGAATTTAGAGAGGTTTTCTGCTTGCTTATAATCGGCAATGGAATCCCAACCGGTGTCGGGCCCTAATTGCTTCAGCATTCGTTTATTATTGTTACGCAAAGCACCGAGGTGATATTGCTGAACCCATCCAAACTCATGATAAGTTTCACCCAAATAAAGTAAAATTGCACTCTTAAACTTTTCAGCTTCTAAATCGGAAATTGATTCTCCCTTTCTTCTTTTACTGAAGATCTTGTCAATTTCATTTTCAGTGAAATCTTCTGCTGAAATAAAATTCAGACCGTGATCACATAAACTACATCCGTTAACATTAAAATATTCAATACGCTTTCGCAAGGCATTTCGAAGGTCCTCATAAGAATCTATTGAAATTTCAGCTACTTCTCCCAGTTTGTCCAGGTAATCGTTATAGGTTTCAGCCTCAATAAGTATAGCCTTATCAGGGCGAAATGCTGTACTCACTTTTATTTCGAAATCGCTTTTTTCAAGTTGCTGGTGGTATTCCAGAGTATCAGTTGGGTCTTCAGTAGTGCAAACAGTTTCAACATTCATTTGCCTAAGCAACCCACGACATGAATTCTCAGGTTTTTGCAATTGTTTATTTACTTCTTCGTAAATACGTTCTGCTGAATCCTCATTGAGCAATTCATCGATCCCGAAGTATCTTTTCAATTCCAGGTGCGTCCAATGGTAAAGGGGATTTCTTAGGGTATTGGGCACTGTTTTAGCCCAGGCCATAAATTTTTCCTTATCGGAAGCATCTCCGGTAATATAATTTTCATTGACACCCATGGTGCGCATCGCACGCCATTTGTAATGATCTCCGGCAATCCAGACCTGGCTTATATTCTCGTAAACCCGGTCTTCGGCAATTTCCTTAGGAGATAAATGACAGTGATAATCTATAATAGGCTGGTTGGCCGCATACTTATGAAAAAGTTCTTCTGAATATTTGTTTTCGAGAAGAAAGTTTCTATTTAAATACACATTTTTTTTCATATAAATATTATTAATTCATTGCAAAATACCCATCAAATTCGTTTTGCCATTTAATTACGTTTCCACTAGGCAAAGCATGTGGACCGATAGAGCTGATTTTATCCAGTTAAAACATTTGAAGCAAGAGTTGAGTTATTTAGAAGTCTTCTGCAAAGTCTTTCAGGGCTTTTTCTGAAGATGGTATATGTTGTAATCTAATAGAATTTCCTTGCCCTCTTCCCATGCCATTATTGCGACGGAAACACTATCAAAATCATATGTTATTCTCTCTTCGTTCTTAGTTTGTAGGTAGAATCACACTTTTTCGTAATCCAAAATAATAGTTCCCTTATTACCTAAAACCTTAATTTGATAATCATATAACCTGCTCTAAATGGGTCATTTATATTTAATCCCGCTTGGATATAAATAATTAAGTTGGATATTATCATAGACCCCCGTTCCATCCTTCCAATAATCTATGATCCCAAACCTCTATAACTTGTTGGGGAACGGCATCTAAAACCCAGTTTACTGCATCACTCTGATGGGAACACAATTCAGCTACAAGACCACCAGAATATTCCTTATACATTTTCCAGTTAATCAAACCTTCCAAATCTGAATGAGGAACTGGCCTCCTCCAATCACTAAATCAATTCTATTGACATTCAAAAACTGTAATATTTTCCACCTTCCTCCTTTCTTTAAACCAATTATGTGATTCTATAAATGATAAATATGATAATAATGTCCTCCTTGATGAACTTTGGAACTTAATTTTTTTTTCTATCGAATCCCTTTGCCATAGTCTTATCTTCATAAACATGTTTTACCGGCATCCAGGTCGCCATTTTTTATTGAAGCAAGGGTATTGATAGGAATCACTACCAAAACCGCATCTATATTTCTATCATCTCAAATTCCTCTGTAATAACTATTATCTTATACCTTTTTCTTTGATTTGAACAATGCCTTTTCAAGTCGGAAGGATAGTATATCACAACAGGCTATCAAATTAAACTTGGCAATTTTTCAATATTAGGAATAAGTCCACTTCCACGGTCTCCTATTCTTTATATTTATAATGTCATTTCCAGAAAAGGAATTAAGTGGATACTTAGCAGATATCATTCCCACAGCTCCTATCCCACTTTTTATTACAACGCTTATTCTTTCCATAATTAAATTTTGGGCTTCCACCCGGGTTCATATTCCCGGCTCCAAAGGCCCATGGCCTCACGGTCGTACATACGACCGGTATTTTCATTTATATCAAAACCTTTACCTAGGCGAGCAGCAATGTTGGAATAGTGTACCATAGCCGTACTAATATTAGCATCTGCTATTGGTGAATTAAGCTCTGACTTTCCGCGTATACCTTCAAAAAGATTCACTACATGGGCGGTCGACATATTGCCCCCACCCCCAAGGGCGGTGCCGCCTTCGTTACTTTCCGAGTTAAATTCTTTTACAACTTCTCCTTGGCGATCGGTTAATTTGTAACGTTGCCGGTCTACATACACTCCGCCTTCGCTACCATAAATTACCGTTCCACGGCCACCGCCGTATGTGTCATAAGCGTTTCGACTTTTGCCATCCCACTGAATAATTTTATCATCAGCATATTTAAAAGTGGCTTCCATGGTATCGTACATTTCCCAGCCATCATTTAAAAAGTGTCGTTTGGCAGCTTCTACCTCTACACGTTGCGGATATCCCACCTGAAGAGCCCACCGGGCAATATCAAACTCGTGAGTGGCATTATTTCCGGTTTCGGCCGTACCATGATCCCAGCCATACCAATGCCAGTTATAATCCCAGGTTTCAGCGGTGTATTCCCTCCTTGGTGCCGGCCCCTGCCATAACTCCCAATCGAGTCCATCGGGAACTGGAGCCTTTTGCTGCACTGGAGTTTCACCCCGAGCATTAGTATAAAAAGCGACAGCTTTATAAGGTTTTCCTATTTTTCCTTCATGGATATCTTTAATAATTTCAATAGTATGTAACGAAGAGCGTTGCTGGTTGCCCATTTGCACCAATTTTCCGTATTTTTTCTGGGCTTCTATCAGCAATTCATTTTCTTCCATATTATGGCTGGAAGGTTTTTCTACATATACATGTTTTCCGGCCTGTAACGCCATAATCGAACCCGGCGTGTGCCAGTGATCGGGCGTGGCATTGATTAACATATCCACTTCTTGATCTTCCAAAATTTTTCGGAAATCGGTTTCCAGTTTGGGCTTGTAATCAATATGCTCCGAAAAACGCTCCAGTGCATTTTCCCGCTGACTTTTCATCACATCACATAAATAAAGTAGTTTTACATTGGAAGATTCTGCGGCAATTGGTTCAAGAAAAGCACCTAATCGTCTCCCCAAACCGGCAATGGCAATGTTGATTCGATTGTTTGAACCTATAATATTCCGGTAAATGCTCGCCGGCATTCCCATAGCCGAACTGCTAAGGGCAATTCCTGTTCCGGCCAAACCTGTTTTCTTGATAAAATCTCTTCTACTGCTCATATTGAGATGTTTTTATTTTTATATTTTTGAAACTTACACGGTTGCCGTGATCCTGCAAAAGAAGGTGTCCCTCCTCCAGTTCCCCGAAATTAGGCCAATCTTCGTATTTACTTTCAGCAATCAATTTTCTGAATTCTTCTGTTTTTCTTTCATATTCCAGAACTTTTTCACCGTTTAGCCAATGTTCTACGTGATTTCCTTCTGAAATAATTCGTGCTGTATTCCACTCCCTAATGGGATTTACAGGCTTATCGGGATGGGCTTGAATTAAATCGTACAGGGAGGCCATAGTTCGGCTACCTTCGTGGTTACCTTTTTTGGCATCGGGATGCCTCTCATCATCCAAAATCTGATATTCAAGTCCGATAGCTGAGCCATCACCTTTATTGAGTCCTGTATCTACAAAATATTTGATGCCGCTATTAGCACCTTCGGTGATTTTAAAATCTAGTTTCAATTCAAAATCGCTATACAGTTTTTTAGTCACAATATCGCCACCTGCCGCCGATTCTTCTCCGCCACTGGCTAAAACGGTTAATACGCCATTTTCTATTTCCCAGCCTTCTTCAGGAAATTCTTCAAGCTTCGCACCACGCCATCCTTCAGTAGATTCCCCGTTCCAAAGCATTTCCCAACCAACTTCGGCTTCCGATTTAGTAAGTTGGTTTTTAGTAATTACAGGCTCTAGTGGACTTTCCTTTGAATATTCTTCCAAATCTTCCGTCAAAATTTTAATATTTCGCCAGCTGATTTCAGTACCTTCTTCGCTATCTTCATTGATGCTGTGTACCTGTAGAGCAATAAATCCGCTGGCGGTCTTCTCATCTATAAGATGAGCAGCCGGCACACTGTTTACCCAGGTTTTTATGGTATCGCCGATGGCTTCAACGCGATAGGTATTCCATTCATCTTGTTTGAAAGCCTGTTGAGCTTCAGGATTCCCTTCTAAATTTACCAGCCAGCCACGTCGGGCTTCATCGTAAATTCCCCCACTCCAGGCGCGATCACTGGGATCGATTTCAACTTGATAGCCGTGAACCCTACCATCCATATAACTATGAATGCTGTTACTGCGAATTTGAATTCCCGAATTCATACTCGGGTGAACTTTAAATTCCAATTTTAAAATAAAATCATCATAATTCTTTTCGGTACTCAAAAAAGTATTGGCCGTCCCGTGCACAGTTTTACCGATCACTGTGTTATTTTCCAGGCGGTATTCCGCCTCACCACCTTTTACTTCCCAGCCCTTTAGTCCTTTTTCTGGAGTGATGTCCTGCCATGGCGTATCTTTATCTTTAGCATTCTGCCCGCAAGCGATGACTAAGAAAACGAAAAAGACAGAAAATGAAAATTGTACAGTAATTTTATTCATAATACTTATTTCAGGTTAATGCTTTAAAATTATAGGATAAATATGGTTTATCTTTCCATCCGGCAACCGTCAACCAGCATAAGAGCCATTCATATAACCACCTGCAGCCGAGACAAATAGTTTAGTTATTCTTTTAAAATTTTCAAGGTGATCATCTTCTTGCCGGAATTCTGATTTTTATCTACCGGAAAAGCGTGTGCGGCTATAAATCGGGCATACATAAGATTAAGTTAATCTCATTTTCCTTAAATAGCTCCAAAATTTAAAAGTGGCTCCTAAATTATTGAGTATTATATGTTTAAACTTTATCAGGGTGATGCGAACTGAATTCGTCATAATTTCCATGATTTTTGGAATTTGAACTTTGTTATGGTCTCTTTTCTTTCCAAACTTAATAAAAATTATACAATCGATTGTATTTAATCTCAGAAAATCATCATTACCTTGCCTAATTAAACATTCTGTGTTTAAAATTTCTCAGCCTCCTAACATTTAGAAAGCTTAAAAAAACAGATATTTGTCCCAGTTAATTAATGGAATGAAAAAAACAACGATTTATGAAATTGCTAACGCCTTGGCTATTGATAGCTCCACTGTATCCCGAGCATTAAACGATAGTCCTCGAGTATCTAAAAATACGAAAGAAAAAGTTCTAAAAAAAGCTAAGGAATTGGGTTATAGCACTAATTTATTAGCCTCAAATCTGAGACAAAATAAAAGTAACACCATAGGAATTGTTGTTCCCAGGATCTCCAGATTTTTCTTTTCTACCACAATAGCCGGTATAGAAGAAGCTGCTTTCACTCAAGGATATAATGTAATTATTTCCCAGTCCCTCGAACAGTTGGACCGGGAGAAAAAAATAATTAACAACTTTGTCGCAAACAGGGTGGATGGTGTATTAATTTCGATTTCCTGGGAAACTGAAAATTGTAAACATTTAAAACATTTACAGGATTTAAATATTCCTCTTGTATTTTTTGACCGTCATTGCGCCAGTATGACAAATACCAATAAAATTATTACAGGCGATTATGAGGGAGCATATCAGGCAACAAATCATCTAATAGAAAAAGGTTGCAAAAAAATTGCACATTTCGCCGGTCCCCAAACACTTGAGCTTTATAAAAATCGTTTAAACGGTTATAAAATGGCTTTAGAAAATAACAAAATGAAATTTGATCCTGCACTTGTCCAGGAATCAAGCCTTATGAAAAACTATGGTTATGAAAGCATGAAAAGCCTTATGGAAAAAATTGATGATATTGACGGCGTTTTTTCTGCTAATGATGCTGCAGCAGTCGGTGCAATGAAATATCTATCAAGGATCGGCAAAAGAATTCCAAACGATATTGCATTCGTAGGTTTTAGTAATGATCCTCTTTCTGAAGTGATAGATCCTCCGTTGTCCACCGTGGACCAGTTTGGATTCGAAATGGGGAAAAAGGCATGTGAACTACTAATAGAGAATATAAATGCAAAGGGGAAAAATCCATGGCAATATAGGACTGTTGTCTTACAGCCTAATTTGATTGAAAGAAAATCTAGTCAGAAACCAGTAAAAATAACTTAGGACAAGAAACGAAAATAAAAAATAAATAAATAGTACTTATAGCAACCACAAATAAAATACGATGTGGGTCTTAAAATTTCCTAACAAAGAAGGTTGTTATAGCACCGCCATTATGGGAAAAGTGCTGGCTGTCGCCTTCAATTGGATTAATAATTAGATATAATAACAGCCTAATTTGATAGCAAGGTATCCTTAAAAAGCATTATTTCTGTTTTTATAGAAACTCTTTCTATTTTAATTAAGATTTTTTATACACTCTCTTTCCTCCAATAATGGTTTCCTGAATTTGTATGTTCCGATCAAATATGACAATATCTGCATCTTTTCCTGTTAATAAACTTCCTTTTCTATCTTGAATTCCCATTATTCTTGCGGGGGTTGTACTCATCATTAAAATAGCATCTCGCAATGGAACATCGGCCATTTCGATCATATTCCGAACCAATCTATCTGCAGTAGAAACACTGCCTGCAAAAGCAGTTCGATCTGGAAGCTTGGCCACATCATCTTCGACAATAACTTTTAAGCCATTTTGTTTATTACCCAATATACTTTCTCCTGGTGGATTGCCCGCTGCCCGCATAGCATCGGTAATAAGTGCAATTTTATATGGCCCCTTCACTTTGTAAATCAATTTTAGCAAAGGAGCAGGTAAATGAATACCATCAGCGATAATTTCTACATCTAATTCATCCATTAACAGGGAACTCTCTATCACCCCAGCATATCGAAAAGCATTCTTGCGACTTACTCCAGACATACCAGAATAGAGGTGAGTAGAGAGAGAATAGCCATTTTCAACCGCCTCCACAACTTCTTCATACACAGCATCTGTATGAGCAATAGCTGCCAATACACCTTTTTCTTGAAGATGACGTCCAAAAGCCATTGCTCCATTTCTTTCAGGTGCTGCACTCCACCGGGCAATTAGATTTGATCGTTGAAGAATTTCCATATATTCTTGAGGGTCCGGATCCCTAATATAACGGGGATCCTGAGCCCCTCTTTGATTCATAGCAAAATACGGTCCTTCTAAGTGAAGCCCCAAAAATTCGGCACCATTCTTATTATTTTTGTGAGCTTGCTCATAGAGGTCTAAAGTTTTAATCAAATGCTCCTTTTCACTAGTCAATGTGGTAGGAACCATTGCAGTTGTACCATATTTTGCATGCAATTCTGCTATCTTTAAAAATCCTAGCTCGTCCCCGTCCATAAAATCAAAACCTCCACCACCATGAACATGAATATCTATAAAACCCGGTGAAACATAATGTCCCTTTGCATCAATTATATTAGCATTACCAACGTCAAGCTTTCCCTCGCAAACAGTGGTAATTTTACTTCCTGTTATAACCACTGTTCCTTCAGGAATTATTCTAAACGGGGTAATAATCTTTCCATTGGTTATAACTATCTTTTTCATAGGTTTTATAAAACTTAAGTCTACGGGTTATTTTCCCTTATTTAAAACCATAATTAAAATGGCACAAATAATTATTCTTTCGAAACACTATTATATTCTGGTTTCAATATTAATTAACCATCTGATTTCACAGCTATTGCAGCCTCTAAATCCTTTACCTCTTTTGTCACAGGCTTTCTTCTCATCCACCCAACGAAAGAATAGACAATCATACTAACAATCACCGGCGAACCTATCTCTAGTGCCATACTTTCAACTGCTAAAATTTCTGTTATACCATCCATGGTTAAAATTTTTGTTATACTAAAGGTAACTAATCCCGCCGCCACGGAAGAAATAGCTGCAACCGGACCACAATTTCTAAAAAAAGGAATCAAACCAAACAATAATGGCACAGCTATAGGCCCAATTAACGCCCCGAACCATGTAACAATAAGTCCTAATACTCCCCCAAAATATTCATACTGAAAGGCAATTACAATTGTCAAAAAAGTAAACACAAAAGTTGTGATTCGGGCTGTTAATAATGATGTTCTTTTATTTTTGAATTTATCAGATACGACGGGAAGTATGTCTCGTGTAATGACAGCAGAGATAGTATTAATATCTGACGAAGTCATCGACATAGTATTGGCAAATAAAGAAGCGATAACTAAACCAATTAGTCCATGTGGCAAAAGTTCTTCAATCAAAACACCATAAGATTGCGAGGGATCCTCCATATCAGGTAAAATAAGAGGAGCTGCCCACATAGGAAAAAACAAGATCAGGGGCCATATCAAATAAAGTATCCCTGAGAGATAAGCTGCTTTTGAAGCAGCCTTCTCGGTATTAGATGAAATGTACCGCGTTGCAAGAGGCCAGCTACCCCCATTATAACTCAAAAAGTTAATGAATAGAAAAACCACAGCAAAACTTATAGTATAAGGATCATGAAATAACTGGCTATTTTCAGAGGGAAGCTGGTCCCAAATTCCGGTAATGGAACTCCATCCTCCAAATCTGGTTACCACCACCACAAACATCGTGATACCCGCTATAAGCTGCACAAGAAATTGCGCCAGATCTGTAAAAATCACAGCCCAAAGTCCACCTATAGTTATGTAAATCAGGGAAATACCGCCTGATATTAATATCCCATATTCGAATGGAATTCCTGTAGTGACGTTTAGAAGAATGGCAATTGCAGCCCATTTGGCTCCAACATCAAAAAGCTTAAGTGTAACACCAACCCACGCTATAATCTGCTGAGTTAACACATTATACCGAATAGCTAAATATTCCAGTGGGGACTGAATTTGAAATTTTTTTCGTAAACGAACCCAATAGACAGGGAAAATTTTAGCAGTTGCTATTATTGCCACTCCTATAGTAAATGCCCACCATACATATAAAGAAAATCCATGAGTATAGGCAAGCGCCGCATAAGCCACAAAAACAGCACCACTATAACCTGAAACATGGTGAGAAATTCCAGATAACCACCAAGGCAGATCCCCCCCTGCAATAAAAAAATCTTCAGAACTTTGGTTTTTAAAATAAGCATAAATCCCGATGATGATCATTGCTAAAAAGAAAATAGAAATTACTATAATATCGATATTGTTTACCTCCATTGTTTAATCATTTATTGTTACTAAATTATCCACTTTTACTTTTGCTTACAGAGGATGGTATTTCTATGTTTGATGCACGAAATGCTGGCGGCCTTTATGAGTTTTTACCTTAATACACTTCTATTAACTAGCAGCATAATCCTTTCATTTTAGATCGATTAATTTTTTCTCTTTAGAAGATTGATAGATTGCTGATATCAATTCCAAAGATTTAATGGCAGTTTCACCATTTACCAAAGGTTCTCGGTCATTGTGAATTGCGTCCACCATCTCCTCTATTTGTAACTTATGCAATCGATAATCCACAGACATAGGATTTGAAGCCCCACTTGATGAAAATTTTGGAGGGTCAATCGCTGAATCTTCTTTTCCTTTAAAATCGCAATTAACTATTTTACCCCCTTCATAAATAATACTTCCATATTCACCAAAGATTTCCAAACGTTCCTCGTAACCAGGATACAGTGATGTGCCTCCTTCAATAGTTCCCATAGCTCCATTTTTAAAGTTTAATAAAGCAATTCCAATATCTTCTCCTTCAATATCGTGTACCATCGTCTTTACCTGTCCAAATACGTTTTGTACATCTTGCATAATATCCAGCAATAAATCTATTGTATGAATGCCCTGGTTGATTAAAGCTGCACCCCCATCTCCTTTAAGGGTTCCCTTCCAGTTGCTCTTGTTGTAATAATCTTCCTGTCTATACCATTTGATATAAGCATTCCCTAAAATCAATTTACCCAAAGAACCCTGTTGAACAATTTGTTTCAATTGCAGATAACCTGGATTGAACCTATTTTGAAAAATAACACTTAATTTTACACCCTGTGATTTACAAACAGATATGATTCGGTTAGCCCTCTTTAGGCTTACCTCCAGAGGTTTTTCTGTTATAATATGTTTTCCTGCCATAGCTGCAGCAATTATAGGTTCCATGTGGTTTCCACTCTGAGTACAAACAGATACTATATCTAAATCTTCCCTTAACAGGAAATTATCAATATTTGAATATGCCGGAACTCCAAACCTTTCAGAAGCTATTTTTGCTCTTTCGGTTGTAGAACTACAAACTGCAACTAATTCACAATTTTCAATTTCCTCAAGACTTTTCACATGGTGAGATGCAATAGAACCTGTTCCGATTATACCAAAACCAAGCTTTATTTTCTTCATAATTAATTTACTAAAATGGTGATGTGACTCTAAGGGTCAAAAAAATAGGATGATTTTATAAATTTCTTTTAATAGCTGAAATTCTAAATGCTTTGCTGCTAACCATGGAGTCATAGTCTACAAAACGAATTTTCATTGTCTTAAAATCTTATTTATTTAATTGTTAATAATGCAGCCGAAGCCGTATCTAAAAAAATGTGGCAATTTGGGTGTTGCTGTAAAATACTCGCCGGATGAAAGTTACTCACTTCTTTTTCCAAACAATCTTTAACTGCCTTGGCTTTCCGTCTATCTGGCACAGAGCAGAAAATATGCCTTGATTTCAATATCTGCTTGATAGACATGCTGATAGCCTTCCGAGGCACTGCTTCAATGTTTGGAAACCAGCCTTCATTAAATTGTTGCTTCCTACATTCTTCATCCAATTCCACTACAATAAACGGATCATCGGTTTCAAAATCGGCAGGTGGGTCATTGAAAGCTAAATGTCCGTTTTCTCCAATCCCAATTAGAGCAACATCAATAGGATGTTTGTGAATGGCCTCCCCTAAACGTTTGCATTCATCTTTAGGATCGACTTCTCCATCAATAAAAAAAACAGATTGCAAGGTGTCAACTTTTTCTACAAATCTTTCTTTTAGATACTTCCTGAAACTGGCAGGATGTGTTATTGGCAGGTCTATATACTCATCCAAATGAAACACCACTACCTTACTCCAATTAATATCAGGCTCCTCTAATAGCTGATTTAAGGTTTCAAATTGACTGGTACCTGTAGCCAATATTATATTACAGGCACCCCTCTTGTCAATAGATGCACGAATAAAATCTGCTGCAGAACTCCCTGCTAATTTTCCGAGTTCCGCAGGATTTTCACTTATATTTATTGTCATATAAAATTAAAATTTACTCTGATTGTTGTTATCGAATTATCAAACTCAATTCTAAACAATACCTGAAGTGATAAAATATTTTAGTAAAAACCCGAATTGGTTTTTATCTAGAAAGTCCACCAGATAAGGAACGTTTATGAACATGTTTTAAAACATCATCGAATTCCGACTTCCAATGAACAATCTCATTATTGTGCATTGCGTCTAAAGCCATCTGAACACAGATAGCAGTCTTAGCCCCAGAAACTATATCAGAAATGGGATTTTTTTTATTTACAATACTTTCCCTGAAATCCATTAGAGCTTGCTTACTCGGGTCGTTGTGATTTATTTTAATGGGTATCCCTTTACCTTGTTCCCAAGAAATGGTTGCTCCAGAAACACCATCAACTTCTCCAAGTTTTTTCTCAGGTTGACCTTCAGGAAAAAGCCAGGCCTCTGCAAAACCTAATAGTATTGTGCCTTTTTCTCCGATAACCTTAATCTGATAACCATCTTTTGCGTTGGTACTTAAACAGGTGAATTTAGCCTCTACTCCATTTGGATAACTATAGATAAGATGAACATTGTCATATATTTCTCGGCCATCTTTCCAGTAATCTAATCCTCCTGTCCCCATAACCTGGGTGGGAGTGGAATCCAGTAACCAGTTGGCAAAATCAATCTGATGGGAAGAAAGTTCAGCTACAAGTCCGCCAGAAAACTCCCTGTACATTCTCCAGTTGATAGCTTTCTCCAGTTCAGGACTCGGCACAGGTCTTCTCCAACTACTATCCCGGTTGTATTGGCATTCAATAGCCTCAACTTGTCCAATTTTCCCATTTTTTATTAGATCCACCACGTGGACATAGAGCCGTGAACTACGCAGCTGATGCCCTGTCTGAAATACCATGGGCGAAGCTTTAGCTTGCAGCAGTAAATCTTTGATTTCCTTATAGCCTTTTGCCAGGGTTTTTTCTCCATAGACATGTTTCCCCGCCTGCAATGCATCAATCTCTATTTTAGAATGAGAATAAAAAGGGGTCGCGACCAAAACCGCATCAATATCTTTGTTTTCAAGCATCTTCCGGTATTCTAAATAGCCGGTAACTTTCCGATTCGCCCTTTTGAGGCCATCCTCCAATCTGAACGGGAGATTATCACAGAGCGCTACAAGGTTTAAATTTTCAACTTCCTCAATAAAAGGGATTAAACCTCCACCTCTGCTTCCCGTGCCGATTATGCCAATATTCACAACATCTTTGGAACCTTTAGAGGAATAAAAATTCCCTAACATGGAAGTTGAAGATGCCACTGCCAATGATGCCATAGTTCCTTTTATCACAAATTCCCTTCTCTTCATTTTTTTCTATAATTTTGGTTCCCATCCTTCAGCATATTCTCTCTTCCAATGTGACATAGCTTCAGCATCCTCTACTATTTTACCTGTTGATTGATCTATACTAATAGTACGGCCCGTAAATTGGGCTATATTCCCATAATGAGTAAGCATGGTCGAAATAGCTCCATCAACAATAGGTGAATTTAAAACTTCATTTTTACTGATAGCATCGAAAAAGTTGGCTACATGAAGTACAGTAGTAGATCCTCCTCCCATAGTATCAGTGCTATCCATTTTATCTATTTCATTTTTTCCTTTAACTAAGTTTCCGTCAAGGTCGTGTACTGTATAATCATTTGATCCAAAAATTATAGCTCCTTTGCTTCCATAAACTATAGCTTCGGGTTGGTCAGGCACTACTA
Source organism: Salegentibacter profundi (assembly GCF_054121475.1). NCBI lineage: Bacteria > Pseudomonadati > Bacteroidota > Flavobacteriia > Flavobacteriales > Flavobacteriaceae > Salegentibacter > Salegentibacter profundi. The sequence continues at coordinate 9,710 of NZ_JBSYGG010000009.1, read as the reverse complement.
TTTTTCCACGGCTATGTCCTTTATAGGTAATAAGCTTATCATTGTCAAATTGGTAGGTTACCTCCTGGTTATCCGGAAATTCCCAATCATCATCATAGGTATATTTACCACCAAAGGATGTTACACTTTTCGGTAAATCAACTCCGAGTGCCCAACGTAGAATATCAATTTCATGAAGTCCGTTATTTGCGACTTCGCCCGTGCCCCACTTACGAAACCAATGCCAATTGTAAGGATGAATGTTGTCCTTATAATCCTCTCTCGGGGCAGGCCCCTGCCATAAATCCCAATCCAATGTTTTCGGCACTTCAATTATTTTCCCTTTCCCTATTGAAGGTCTGTTATTGGTATAGTACGCTTCACCTTTGTAAACTTTTCCAATGATACCATCATTGATTTCTTCAACAGCTAATTTATGTTGGCTGCTAGCGCGGGTTTGGTTTCCCATTTGTACTTTCTTTCCATACCTTTTTTGTGCGGCTACCAAGACATCATTTTCATAAGGGCTATGACTGCAAGGCTTTTCAACGTAAACATGTTTCCCAGCTTGTAAAGCCATAATGGCCATTGGCGCGTGCCAATGATCGGGTGTGGCTATAAATACAGCATCTACATCCTTGTCTTCAAGCATTTTTCTAAAGTCCTTTTCCTCTTTAGGAATATAACCTATATTCTCTTGGCACCACGTACTATGTTCTTTTAATATTTCACTGTCAACATCGCAACTATAAATAATTTTCGCATTAGAATAAGCATTAATCCCCCCAATAAGTGCCTTCGCTCTGCTATGAACCCCTACAACTGCAACATTAATACGTTCATTGGCACCAAAGATATTTGCATATCCTACTCCTGGAAGTAAAGTGAACGCAGCACCTCCAAGGGAGGTCTTCTTAATAAAATTTCTTCTTGTCGTCATTGGATTAATTTAATTTAAAGTTTTTTTATTTTAATATTTTTAAAAGCAACGTGGTCCCCATGATCCTGTAAAAGGATACGGCCTTTTTCTAATTCTCCAAATTCAGGCCATTTTTCATATTTACTATTTTGCACTAATTTCCGAAAATCATTGCTTCCTCTCTCATATTCAAGAACTTTCGCACCATTCAGCCAATGTTCCACATAATTATCCTTTGAAATGATATGTGCAGTATTCCACTCTCCAACAGGATTAACAGGAATAGGATCGGCTTCTATCAGGTCATATAAAGAAGCCATCTTCCTACTTCCGGGATGACTTCCTTCTTCATAATCAGGGTGATCTTCTCCCAGTATTTGATATTCCAAACCAATGGAAGAACCGGGTCCTTTGTTGATATCTGTATCCACATAATATTTAATCCCACTATTAGCGGATCCTTCAAAAATTTTAAAATCAATCTTCAACTCAAAATCGCCATAAAGTTCCGTCGTTACGATATCCCCTCCCGCAGCAGATTCTTCTCCTCCACTAGCAAGTATCACTAACTCGCCATTTTTAACAATCCATCCATTGTCTGGAAATTCATCCAACCGTGCCCCACGCCAGCCATTAGTGGTTTCACCATCCCAAAGCATTTCCCATCCATTTTCCTCTTCATTATAGGTCAATTGATTTTTGGTGTTAACAGGTTCTACAGCCATTTCTTTAGAATACTGATCAAGGTTTTCTGTAAGTATCTTTATATTTTTCCAGCTGATCTCCGTTCCTTCCGGATCATTTTCGCCAATACCGTGTACCTGAAGAGCAATAAAACCTTTATTCGTTTTATCATCAATCAGGTGCGCGGCTGGCACGCCATTAATCCAAGTTTTAATAGTATCACCAATAGCCTCAACCCTCACATTATTCCATTCATTCTGCTTAAAAGCATCCCGAGCTTCAGGGTTATCCCTTAAAGGAAATAACCAGCCCCGCCTACTTGAATCATAAATTCCAGAACTCCAGGCCCTCTCTGACGGATCAATTTCTATTTGATAACCATGAACTCTTCCATCCATATAATGTTCAAGGCTGTTGCTCCTAATCTGGATACCTGAATTCATGTTGGGATCCACCTTATAATCAAGTTCAAGAATAAAATCATCATACTCCTTCTCAGTTATTAAAAAAGTACTTGTATTTTGGGTATCAAATACTGTTGAACCAACTATAGCTCCATCTTCAATTCGATAAGAGGCATCTCCACCTTTTGTATACCAGCCATCTAAAGTTTCTCCGTCGAATAATTCAACCCACGGTCCCTCGTCAGGCGAAGTTTCTTTGCAACTTATAAGAAAACACAAAATAAAAACTAATAGTCCTGTTTTGTGAATTAATGAATATTTTGATTTCATGAAATTTTCGATTTTTAAGTTTCTTTAAAATAAATTTTTTAATATCCCGGGTTTTGTGTCAGACCCGGATTTACATCAATTGCATAAAGTGGTATTGGAAATAACAATTTGTCACTATCAAAACTGGGCACCTTAACTTGCATCACTTCAACTGCACGTCCTGTTCTAACCAAGTCGAAAAAACGATGCATTTCCATGGCAAGTTCCATTCTTCTTTCATGTTCTATTGCCAATTCTAATGTAGGATATAAAGCTGAAGGATAATCAGGTGATCCATAAGGAGGCAAATCAACCCTATCCCGGACCATATCCAGGTATTCGGGATCACCTGTAACTTCAGCATACATCAGTAGAATATCAGCATAGCGGATAATTTCGAAGTTTTGGCCGGGATTCCACCAGTTTGGATCAAAATATTTTAAGGTAAAAGCATCCTCCCTAAAAATGCCTGAAGCATTTTCGTAACCAGGAACTACTGTAATTTCCTCTCTTAGATCTCCACTTTCAAATTCAGATGCTAAATCATCTGTAGGGATATTAAACCCCGTTCCTCGAACAATACTTTCATCGATCCATGGATGCCTCCAATCTTCTGCATAAGGTGAAAAATCCGTTTGATGTCTGGAATTAGCGGCATTTACCCCAGACATATATTGGGCTTCCAGAATTGAAGATTTACTATTTTTGGTATCTGATTTGAAGAGATATAAATAATCTTCCACATTCACTGTTCCATCATTATTAGCATCCAAAGAAAATTCTCCACTGTTAATTATAAATTCAAGTTCCGTTTGTGCAGCCGTGATTTCCCCTCTTGTTAAATGTATTTTTGCTAGAACAGCAGCAGCACTGTATTGCGTAACTCGGCCAACATCTCCACCAGAATAGTTTGCTGGTAGATCATTTTTAGCTAAAGTAAGATCGTTTATTATTTGTTCATATACTTTATCAGGATCTTCCCTTAAATAATCATAAGCTTCAGCTGCGGAAATACTCTCAGTAATAAGAGGTACTGCACCAAAAGCTCTAACAAGGTTAAAATAAGCAAGTGACCGTACTAATTTGACTTCGGCGATCATTCTCTTTTTATAACCTTCACTGATTTCCACTTCAGTGGTTTCCAGCTGCTCGATTAGATTATTAGTAATGAAAATCGCATTATAAGCAACGTCCCATGCCTCCTCTATTAAAGGATTATCTGCCGTTATTTCATGGTTATCAATTGGTTGATAAACAGGAGTTCCAGCAAGTTGAGCAACGACCTCTCCATTATCAGAATATAGTATTCCATAAAGCGATGGTATACTACGAGAATCATATAGCCGTCCTATTTGACGGTATACATCATCCACAGCCGATTCAATCTGAGATAAGTCCTGGTAAAATGTTCCTTCTGAGAGGGTCGTTAAAGGATAAAGGTCAAGACGATCTTCATCACAAGAACTAAGGAACAAGATGAAAGGAACAATTAATAGATATTTATTTAATTTCATAATCATTTCATTTTAAAAGTTAATATTCAAGCCAAGTGAAATCGTTCTCGCTGTAGGATAAGAATTAAATTGTACTCCTGAAACTGCAGCGTCACTATTAGATCCAGTGGTATTTTCCGGATCACCAATGGTTTCCGCTTCCTGCCAATTTAGTAAGTTTACTCCGTTTAAATATATTCTTGCACTGGACACGCCCAAACTCTGAGCATGATTATCACCTAAGGTATAGCCTAAAGTTACATCTCTTAAGCGCAAATAAGTAGCACTCACTAACCAATAATCTGATGGTTGTTTTTCCATACCGTCAATATCCACATTGAGCTTATAGTGGTAGCCGTCTCCAGGTTCTTGTTCAGATCTCCAACGGTTTTCAAGAATTGCGAAATAATTACGCCCTTCATGATTAAAAATCGATCTACGGGCATGAGCATTATATATTTCACCGCCGACCTGGCCTCCTAATTGAAAACTGAAATCCAAGTTCCCGTAATGAAAATTATTATTTAACCCCCAAATAAAATCTGGTTGATTATTACCAACAATAGTCCGGTCATTTGCCGTAATACGGCCATCACCATTTACATCCTTATATCTTCCATCTCCCGGATGGACTGGGAAATTGTATTCAACTCCATGAGCATCAATTTCAGCCTGATTCATATAAACCCCGTCATAATCATAAGCAAAAAAGCTAAAAGGAACTTCACCAATAGCATTACGGATATTCATATTACTTCTCGAAAGGGTTAATGGAGCGTCATTAGGACCTAATTTCGTTATAAGACTTCTTTCCGTTGAAAATGTAGCATGTGTTGTCCAATTTAGGCCATCTTCAAGGCTAACGAGATTTCGTGATGAAACCCCTAATTCAAATCCATGACTTTCCAGTTCTCCAATATTTCTGAATATAGAACCGAAACCTGAGGTAGTAGGAATAGGGACATTTAAAAGTAATCCGTCTGATACTGATTCGAAATAATCTGCTTCAAGCGTAAAACGGTTATCCATAATTCCTAAATCAATACCAAGATTAACCTGTCTTGTTCGCTCCCATGCCAAATCAGGATTTTGCACACTTGAAGGGAAATATGATGTAGATGTATTATCTCCAATAGCCAGCGGTGTCATTTGCATCCGACTCACCCACGCATAATCAGGAAAACCGTCATTACCTGTTAAACCATAGCTTGCTCGGAATTTTAAATTAGTTATTACACTGGAATTTTCCATAAACCCTTCTTCACTAATTATCCATCCCGCAGATACCGAGGGGAAATTACCCCATTTATTATCGGGTCCAAACCGAGAAGAACCATCACGACGAAAAGTAGCTGAAATCAGATATCTCCCACTATAATTATAGTTTACACGCCCTAAAATGGACATTAAGGCATATTCAGATGCATTATCAGTTGCATTGTTTATTGTTGCACCACCTGATAGATATGGCACTTCATCGTTATCATAATCACTTCGCTGGCCCTGCAAATAATAATAGTCGCGTTGATTAAATTCATAACCCGCCACCGCAGCAAAATTATGCTCACCAAAGCTCATATCATATATAAATAGGTTTTCAAGTGTGTAATTCAAAGTACGGTCCATATTACTTGACACATTACCTCTGTTTAGTGATTCTACCCCCGCATCCACTTTTTGCACAAATTTCTGGTCGTTTCGCGTATAAGACGCATTCAGTGAGCTCCTAAATTTTAAACCTGGTAATAAATCTATCTCCGTAAATAAATTACCTAAGGTAGTTACACTATGTCGATCATCATCATACCCGTAAAGATGCCAATAAGGATGCCCTGCTGCATTGGCCCGCATTAAAATGTTATAGTGATTTTCAAAACCATCAATGGACATAGGACCTCCCAAATAACCATTATTCCCAAACTCAGGATATATTTGTGGATATTCACGGATAGCGTTCATTGCACGACCTTCTAATGCACTTCGGTTGTCGTAGGCAACGTTTAGCATCCCCCCCACCTTCAACCATTCTTTAACTTTTGTATCAGCATTCATATTCAGAGTATATCTCTGATAATCTGTAGTTACTATCATCCCTTCTTGATCAAGAACTCCGGCGGATAAATAATATCTTGATTTTTCGTTACCTCCTGAGGTACTCAAGTCTACTTTATGCATGGGTGCCACACGACTGTAAAGCTCTTCCCAATCCGTATCCCATAATGATTCTGGATTCTCCAATGCTTCGGGCCAAGTATATTTGTATTCTCCCCGGGCTTCTATAGTATTAGGAGCATTTGGATCACCACCACTGTCAACCCATCCATTCTGAGCAGCATCAATAGAAGCTCGAGCATATTGAGGGCCGTTCATCATGTCAACTTTTGTCATTATATTTTGCATAGAATAGGTGTAATTAACAGCTATATTAGGCTCCCCTGGCTTACCCTGTTTCGTAGTAACCAAAACGACACCATTAGCTGCTCTTGATCCGTAAATAGCAGCCGAAGCAGCATCTTTCAAAATTTCTATTGAGGAAATATCCGCTGAATTTATGTTATTTAGATCAATCGAAGGCATCGGCACCCCGTCAATAACAATTAAGGGTGCAGAACTACCGCTTAGAGAAGTAATTCCCCGAATCTGAATTCTAGATGATGCCCCCGGGGCACCACTTGTATTTTGAATCTTCACCCCAGGAACTTGTCCATACATAGCCTGTCCAAAGTCCCCTACAGGTCGACTTATTTCCTCCATATCAATGGAACCTACCGATCCAGTAAGGTGTCTCTTTTGCTGAGTACCATACCCGACAACAACAACTTCATCTAAGGCAGCAGCATCAACTACGAGCGCTATGTCTATAGTTTGCCGTCCTTCAACCCCTACTACCTGTGTCACGAAACCTACAAAAGACACCACAAGAACCGCATTTTCATCCGAGACTGATAAAGTGAAATTCCCATCAAAGTCAGTTTGCGTTCCATTATTGGTACCTCTTTCCAAAACAGTAGCTCCAGGCATAGGAAGACCAGAATTATCTACAATAGTTCCCGTAACTGTAAATTCCTGAGCATTTAAAAAATTACCCTCATTATAATCTGCTTCAAGTTCAAGGTATAAACTGCGTTCTGCACTAGTCTCTGGATTACCATACATAAATATGGATACACCTAAAGAAAAAAACGTTATCAGGAAAAAGCGCCCGAAACTCATTGATCCCTTAAAAATAGATCGTCTTATTAATTTCATACTTGGTTGTTTAATTGGTTAACATTTATAATTTCTCTTACTAAATCGTTTTCGCCCATTAATAAAAGTTTTAAAAAAGTTTTGCTTTGTGTACACGTTCTTTTGTGTGCACGTTAAATATTTCAGGTTTCTTTCTTTCTTTCATAGGTTTAGTTAAAAAATTAGTTAAACAAATTACTGAATCAAAACTATGTTAAGTTTTTAAACTATGCAAACGTTTGCATAATAAAATAAAAAAAATCAGGAAATAACCCTGTATTTAGAGGAGTATTAGCTTATATTAGAAGAAAAATATGTATTTTTGATTTTTAAATTAGCATTATTCAATGCAAACGATTGTATAAAAATTATGTTAAAAAAAAGAATTACGATAAAGGATCTAGCCAGAGAATTAGGATATGCTCCTTCTACTATTTCCAGGGCTCTAAATAACCATCCGGCAATAAGCAAGAAAACAAAGGAAGAAGTCCAAAAAGCAGTGAAAAAATTGGGTTATACTCAAAACTCTATCGCCTCAAATTTCCGGAAAAATACTATGCTTTCGATTGGAATAATAGTTCCACGTATAGGTATTCATTTCCACTCACTGGTGATTAGTGGGATTGAAGAAATGGCTTATATGAGAAAATATAATGTTACAATATTTCAGTCGCAAGACTCTTTAGATCGAGAGAAGGAAATTGCCAAGATTCTTCAAACAAAAATGGTAGATGGAATTATAGTATGTTTAGCCCTGGAAACAAACAATTATGACCACTTTAATCAACTAAAAGATAATAAAGTTCCAGTTGTATTTTATGACCGGGTTCCTGAAAACTATGAGGCAAGCAAAATTGTCATTAACGACTACCAATCAGCCTATAAGGCCACCGAACATTTAATTTCTTCCGGCTGCAAAAGAATTGCTCATATATCTGGAAACCCGGAAGTCAGCATATATAAAGAAAGGTTAAAAGGATATAAAGCGGCCTTGGTGAAACATAATATCCCTTTAGATGAAAAGCTGATTGAATATACAAAAGATCTTAATTATGACGAAGGTGTCTATTCTGCAAAAAAATTTTTAAACCTTGAACACAAACCGGATGGTATATTTTGCGCTAACGATTACACGGCTGTTAGTACCATACAGGTATTTAAAAAGGCTAACTATTCGATTCCTGGTGATATTTCTGTTGTTGGGTTTAGTAATTACCCTATTTCAAGAATTATAGAACCAACCTTGACAACGATTAATGACAGGGCATTTGAAATGGGTCAAGCTGCCGCTAACTTACTTATACGACAGATTGAAGAAAAAAGCGAAATTATTTCTTCCGAAACTGTAGTTCTAGAAACAGAACTAATTATTCGTGATTCAAGCAAAAGTTTTAATTCCCATAAATAAAAACAAGACTATTTTATATTGTATTCCCAATATTTCAAAAAAACAGAAAATGAAATTAATATTAAAATCAAGTACATAAAAAACCCAACCAGCAAGGGACAAATAAGGAAACCAATTTTCAGTCCAACAGTCTAAAAAATATCTTAGACCTGATCTTTAAATTTAAATGGTGTTAATAATTCTACTGGATTTAACAAAACACTAAACTTCCCCTCCCATAAGAAAACGAACTGTTAACCTTTGTTAATATTTAATCAAAAAAAATCGTATAACAACGTGTGCGCACCGGAAAAACAATCATAAGATAAGAGGATTTTAACTTAATTAATTATACCAAATTATGAATACCTTAATTCTTTTGAGGCGCGCTCTGTTCTGGTTCTTTTTGATTTGCTATATATTAGCAACCTTTTGCGCATTAGATGTATTCGATTTTCGCACTTCCTACCATTTGGCTATTTCGGAGTGATGGTGCCACCTGTTTCGGTCAAACAGTGCCACTTTGAAAGATACTGCAATTATATAAAAAATTAATGTTATTCATTCTTTAGAGCTCCTTTTCTTAGTGATTCCCCTTTGAGATCAATCCGGTGTGAGGAGTTCACGATCCTGTCCAAAATAGCATCCGCTATAGTTCCTTCCCCAATAATATCATACCAGGCCGATACGGGTATTTGTGATGATATTATTGTGGAGGCTTTGTTGTACCGATCGTCGATTATATCCATAAGGGTTTCTCTGGCGTGGTTATCAAAACTCTGCAGTCCAAAATCATCCAGGATTAATAAATCTGCTTTGATGAGTTTCCCAAGTTCTTTTAGATAAGTACCATCCACCTTACTTAGTTTTAATTTTTTAAAAAGGCGGGCAGTATTGGTGTAAATGGTTTTGTATTCCATCATACACCCCTGATGTCCTATAGCTTGGGCTAAATAACTTTTACCAACCCCGGAAGCCCCAGTAAAAATGATGTTTTCCTTTCTGGAGATAAAATCCAAAGTGCCTAAGCGCGTAAACATATTCTTGTCCAGGTTTCGGTTTTGAGTGTAATTCACATCCGCTAGGTTAGCCTCTTGTTTAAAGCGGGCCTGTTTTAAGAGCCGTTCTATCTTCCGGTTCTGCCTGTCTTCCCATTGGTGGTCGATTAGCAGTGCCAGGTATTCATCGGCAGTGGTATTTTCTATGCGGTTGTCTTTTATGTGTTGCAGATGCAACTGGGCCATAGCCCCCAGGCGCATTTGTTTTAGTTTTTCAATAGTCTGATTGTTGTTCATATTCATTGGATT
>NZ_JBSYGG010000008.1:136000-148968 GCF_054121475.1 Salegentibacter profundi | reverse complement strand
AATAATCTGGACCAAAGCTCCCTGTTTTACCAGGACCTCGAAGAAGATAAACCACACATCCCGGAACACGATAACTTACGGGGTGCTTCTGCATATAAATAATAAACCATTTAAATCCAATGAATATGAATAACAATCAGACTATTGAAAAACTTAAACAAATGCGCCTGGGGGCTATGGCCCAGTTGCACCAGCAGCACATAAAGGACAATCGTATAGAGAATATCACTGCTGATGAATACCTCGCTCTGCTGATCGATCACCAATGGGAAGACCGGCAGAACCGGAAGATAGAGCGGCTCTTAAAACAGGCCGGCTTTAAACAAGAGGCGAACCTGGCCGATGTAAATTACACCCAGCAACGAAACCTGGACAAGAACATGTTTACCCGCCTGGGGACACTGGATTTTATCACCAGAAAGGAAAATATTATCCTTACCGGGGCGTCCGGGGTTGGCAAAAGTTACCTGGCCCAGGCTTTAGGTCATCAGGGGTGTATGATGGAATACAAAACCATTTACACCAATACTGCCCGCCTTTTTAAGAAATTAAAACTGAGTAAAGTGGATGGCACTTATCTTAAGGAACTTGGGAAACTCATTAAAGCGGATGTACTGATCCTCGATGACTTTGGCCTGCAGAGTTTTGATAACCACGCCAGGGAAACACTGATGGATATCATCGATGACCGGTACAACAAAGCTTCCACAATTATATCTTCACAAATACCTGTATCCGCCTGGTATGATATTATTGGGGAAGGAACTATTGCAGACGCTATCCTAGACAGGATCGTGAACTCCTCGCATCGGATCGACCTCAAAGGAGAATCACTAAGAAAAGGAGCTTTAAAGAACGAGTAACATTAATTTTTTATATAATTGCAGTATCTTTCAAAGTGGCACTGTTTGACCGAAACAGGTGGCACCATCACTCCGAAATAGCCAGGTTAAACCATTATGGGAATATTATAGTTAATCAGGGTGTTGAAATTGGAGATAATTGTAATGTTACCCATGGTGTGACCATTGGAAATGTAAGCAGAGGGAGACTTAAAGGTTGTCCGAAAATTGGAGATAGGGTATGGATAGGAGCTAATGCGGTAGTTGTTGGTAATATTAATATTGGAGACGATGTTCTTATTGCACCACTTAGTTACGTTAACTGGGATATTCCTAATAATGCTGTAGTTTCGGGAAATCCTTGTAAAATTCTTAATTATAATGGAAGTGGGGTTTATGTAAAAAACCTCTATAAACCAGATTACTAATAAAAATTAAATAAATGCCAAAAGTATTATACCTTATAGATACCCTGGAAGTCGGGGGAGCTGAAACCAGTATTTTGGAAATATCTTCCAGGTTAAAAGCCTGGAAGCCTTTGGTAGTAAGTATCTACAAGGGGAATACTTTGCAGGATAGATTTGAAAAAGCCGGAATTAAGGTTTATACGCTAAATCTTGAAGGCAGAATTAACTGGACAAGAGGGAAACTGAAAATAGACGCTATTATTAAAAAAGAAAAGCCTGATCTTATTCATGCTACCCTATTCAGGGCCGAACAATTTAGCAGAGTTTTAGGGAAACGAAATAATATTCCGGTTTTGAACAGCTTCGTAAATGATAGTTATTCTTCTGAACGGTTTAAATCAATACCATTAAGGCAAAAAATAGCCTTGCATCTGTATAAAACAATAGATAGGATTACAGCCCCAAAAGCGGATGCTTTCATGTCTCTTACAAGTGCTATTATTCCATCTAATACCAATGCATTGGGAATAGACCCTAAAGATGTTGAAGTTATTTACAGGGGGCGAAATATAAAAAAATTCAGAGCGAAAGCTGAAGAGCAAACTCTTAAATTATCTGAATATAATAATATAACTACAATTTTAACCGTTTCACGACTTCTTAAAAGAAAAGGTTACTTGGAGTCTATCTGTGCAATGAAGAAGGTAATAGGCCAGCATCCAAACCTTCAATATCTAATTGCAGGGGAAGGCCATGACAGGCAGTTGTTTGAGAATCTTATTCAGGACCTCGAACTTGAAGATAATGTCAAGCTTTTGGGCAATCGAAACGATGTTCCCGGTTTATTAAGAACTGCTGATCTGTTCCTTTTTCCTTCTCATTATGAGGGTCAGGGAGGAGCTTTAGTTGAGGCAATGATTATGGGCACACCTATCCTGGCATCCCGAATTCCTGTAATCGAAGAGTCAGTAAAGGATAATTATTCTGCTCGTTTATTTGAACTTAAAAATGTTGAGGATATGGCTCAACAAATCCTGTGGGCACTATCTCACCCGAAAGAAATGAAGAAATTAGGGGAAAATGCAAAGAAGGAGGCTGAGAAAAGATTCGAAATTGAAAACGTTGCCCGGGAACATGAAGAATTATATAACAGGATCTTAGAAAAATTTGGTGTGTGAAAAAGCTAAAGGTCCTTTATATAATTGATACCCTTGAAGGATATGGGGCGGAAAAGAGTTTGGTGGAAATAACCAGGCACCTTAAAAAAGTAACCCCGGTTTTTGTGCATATTTATCAAGGTGATATGCTCAAGGCCAGATTAGAAGAGGCCGGAATAAGGGTTCACTCTCTGGATCTAACGAAGAAATATGCCTTTAATTCTGCAGTTAAAAAGCTAAAAGCCATTTATATCCAGGAGCAACCCGATATTGTTCATGCTACTTTGTTTCGTTCTGAGATTATAGCCAGGAAATTAAAAAAAGTATTCCCTCAAATATTTTTAGTAGGTAGCTTTGTAAGCAATGCCTATTCCCCGGAAAGGTTTAGGAAAAAGGATACACTGGATAGACTTAAACTCTCCTATTTTCAAAATTTGGATAAACGATCTGCCTCCGTGGTAGACCACTTTATTTCAAATTCCAATACAATAAAGAAACGTACTTCCCGGACTTTAGGAATAGCAACAAATATGGTTAGTGTGATCTACAGAGGCAGAAAAAGTGCAGACTTTGATTCCCAAAAGGTTCAGGGTAATCTTCCATATTTAAACAACCAAAATCAAATATTATTAAATGTTAGTAGGTTAATACCTTTAAAAGGGCAACTGGACCTTCTAAAGGCTATGCCGGAAATAATTAAGAAATATCCTAAAATTCAACTAGTTTTTGCGGGCCACGGCAGTTTTAGGGAAAATTTGGAGCGAGCTGCCCACAAATTAGAGGTTCATGACCATATTCGTTTTTTAGGGAGAATTGATAATATTCAAAAACTTTTGGTTAAAGCTGATATTTTTCTTTATCCTTCCTATTCCGAAGGTCTACCTGGCGCGCTTATAGAGGCTATGATGGCCGAAAGAATAATTATTTCTTCTAACATTCCAGAGAATCTGGAATGTGTGGATGAGAATTGTGCATTAATCTATGAAAAAGGGAATATTGCTGAGTTGGCTGGGAATATTATAAAGGTTCTAAAGGATCCGGAAAAATATCAATTTTTGGCTCAAAATGCACGGAAAAAGGCAATTGAAAAATTTGAACTTGCTAAAGTGGTAGCGGAATATGAGAGCTTTTATTTAAATGCTATTGTTCCAAAAGAAAAGTGGGAATCGAGAGAAGTTCAGGAAAAAACGCTAAGAATTCTTCACTTAATTCAAAAACCTCAGAATCGCGGAGCTGAAACCTTTGCGAGTCAGTTAGCTAATCATCAAAATAATAAAGGAAATATTGTAAAATTGGTTTCGATTTTTTCGGGGAGCGCAAATATACCCTGGAAAGGGGAAGTAGAGAGTCTGGAAGCCTCCTCTAAATTGAGATTCCTGGATTATAAGGCCTGGAAAAAATTGAATAAGATAATTAGGGAATTTAACCCGGATATTATACAGGCCAATGCCGGGGATACTTTGAAATATGCGGTGTTTTCAAAAAAAATATTTGGTTGGAAAGTTCCTATAATTTTTAGAAATGCAAGTGAGGTGGGAAGATATTTAAATAGAAGTTATCAAAAAAAAATTAATTCCTTTTTATATCAGCATATAGATGCTGTAGCTTCGGTTTCAAGGGCTTCAAAAAATGATTTATTGCTTCATTTCCCTTTTCTTAAAGATAAAACCGAGGTCATACCTATAGGATTAGAGAAAACTACTATTCGAGCCTGCTTTAATTTTCCTGAGAACAAAAAAAATATTATTCATGTAGGGGGATTTAGCTTTGAAAAGAACCATAAGGGTCTTATTCGTATTTTTAAAAAGGTTTTAATTCAAAATGAAAATGTTATTCTCCACCTTGTAGGGGATGGACCACTAAGAGATTCGATTGAAAAGGAGGTTTCATTACAGAATTTACAAGATAAAGTGAAATTTTATGGTTTTATTGAAAATGCTTTACCTATGATATCGAAAGCGGATGTTTTAGTATTACCAAGCATCATTGAAGGATTACCCGGAGTCCTACTTGAGGCTATGTATTGTAAAACTCCTGTGGTTGCCAATAATATAGGCGGCATCAGTGAAATTGTAAATGCAGATACAGGAATTCTAATTGAAAGAGACCATGAGAACGAATTTTCAAAAGCTATTATTCAGGTTTTGAATGGAGATAATTCAAGCAGGATTGAAAAGGCTCATAGCTTAGTTCTAAAAAATTACCTGAATGAAAGTTTGATTCAAGAATTTGATAGGTTATATGAAAAAGTAATTTAATTCCTGGATACTTATCGATCTTTACCGATTTTCCATTAGTTCCTGTTTTTTCTTAATTAAATTCAAAAATCTTGGTAGCAAAAAGGATTGGCTTAACTTTGCGGCATTAATCGAATTATGGCAAAAATTAAAGTTCTTCACATAATAAAATCGTTGGGGAGAGGGGGAGCAGAGATGTTGTTACCCGAAACCCTTAAGCTGCATAATAAAGAAGATTTGGATTTTCATTATATCTATTTTCTTCCCTGGAAGGATCAGATGGTGGGAGCAATTGAAGATGCTGCTGGGAAAGTGACCTGCTTCGAGGCAAAAGATAATATTTGGTTGTTACTACAATATAAAAGAATTATAGGCTACTGTAAAGAGCATAAAATAGATATTATTCATTGTCATCTTCCATGGGCTGGCTTTGTGGGGAGATTAGTCCATAAAAAAACTGGAATTCCGGTGATCTATACCGAGCATAATATGCAGGAGCGTTATCATATCGCAACTAAAAGTATCAACAAAATTAGCTTTAATTTTCAAAGCTTGGCACTAGGGGTATCCCAAGATGTCACCAATTCCATCAAAAAAAATATTCAACCTAAAATTCCGGTTCGAACCATATTGAACGGAGTCAATACTGAGTCTTTTCAAAAAACAGATAATTCTGAAATCAGAAGAGAATTAGGAATTTCTAAAGACGCGATAGTAATTGGAAATGTTGCTGTATTCCGATTTCAGAAACGGCTTGTGGAATGGTTAAGAATAATGAAGAAAATTCGGGAACGGAATCCAAATGTTTACGGAATAATTGTGGGGGCCGGACCTTTGGAGGAGGAGGTCAAAAAGGAATGGAGTGAACTTCAGCTGGAAAAGTTTGTGTTTTTTCCCGGTCTGAAGACAGATGTAAAACCTTATTTTGGGGCCATGGATATTTTTATGATGTCCTCTTCTTTTGAAGGTTTACCCATTGCACTTCTGGAGGCCATGAGTATGGAATGTGCAGTAGTATCTACCGATGCTGGCGGTATAAAAGAGGTTGTAAGGAATAAAGAAGATGGATTGGTTGTTTCGGTGGATGATTGGCAGGAGCTTTCAGTTAAAGTTCAAAGCCTGATAGATGAACCGTCAGATTTAGTTAGATATAAATTAGCAGCCAGAAAAAGGGTTATTGAGGCATTTAGCCTTGCAACTATGGTTGAGGAGTTGGAAAACCTTTATAAGGAGTTTAGTGTTTAAGGTTCAGGGTCCAATGCTGGCTTGAGAAGGAGTGACGTATTTGGGGACTGGGAGATAGAGAAGAAGGGACTTGTAGTCATGGGGACATGAAGTTTGAAGAAATAAGTAAGAATATAAGCATCTTCACCAAATCCGAATAGTCCGTCAAAATCCATGAAATCAAAAAGATAAAAATGAAAATTAGAGAAGCCACTCACGATGACATCCCACAAATCTTAAGGGTTTTAAAAGCCAGTCTGGGAGAAATTTCTTCTAAAAAAACGGAGGAGGTCTGGAGGTATAAGCATATAGCTAACCCTTTTGGGGAGTCATTGGTGCTGGTTGCGGAAGAGGAAGGTGAAATTATTGGCGTGAGAGCTTTTATGCGATGGCAATGGCAAAAAGGGGAGCAGGTGTACTCAGCATTTCGGGCGGTGGATACCGCGACCCATCCTGATCACCAGGGAAAAGGAATTTTTAAGAAACTCACCTTAAAAGCTTTAGAGATAGGAAAGGAACGTGGAGATCACTTTGTTTTTAATACCCCAAATGCCCAAAGTAAACCGGGCTATCTCAAAATGGGATGGGAAGAAGTTAATAAGCTCAAAATACAGTTGCGCCCCCTGAATTTATTACAGCTTAAAAAGAAAGAATTCGATTATGGAATATCAGGAAATGAAAATATTGTTAAAGGACTTCTTAGTTCTTATTTCAATGAATTAAAAGCAGTTAACCGACTTTTTACCCCAAAAGATATGGATTATTTAAAATGGCGCTATCTGAATAATCCGTTACAAAATTATTTAGTGATTTTTGGTAAAGAATATTTTATTGCGGGGTACGTTAAAGAACGTAAAAGATTCAAGGAATTTAGGGTTTCAGAAGCTATTATTTCTAAAGCAGGAAGGAAATCTGCTAAATCGGCTATTCTGAAATCAGCAAAAACATCGGGGGCAAAGGTTTTAAGTATATCCCCCGATTTTGGACTTCATTTTAAAGCTGGGATTACCGGGAATTTTGGTCCCGTACTTACGTTTAAACCTATAAACCTTTCCCAACCTGAATTTTTAAAATTAAAAAGCTGGGCTTATAGTTTGGGTGATCTTGAATTATTTTAGATTATGATAGGAGCTCTTGTTCTCATTTTAGTCCTTTTTCTCATCAACCAGATACTCTTTAGCGGTTTTGAGAAAAAACATAGGTTTTTTTTAAAAAAACTTATGAATGGGCTTTATTTCTATCACATATTTTTTCTTCTTGTTTATTACGCTTATGCAACTTTTAACCGTTCAGATTCTAAACTATACTATGAGAGGCCACAATGGAAGGATAGTTGGTTTGAATATTTTGGCACTAGCACGACCTTTATAGACTTTATAGGTTGGCCATTTATTAATATTTTGGGGTTTAGTTATGAAATGATGATGGTGCTCTTCGCCTGGTTTGGATATATAGGTTTTTTATATGCTTATATGTTTTTCCGGGAAAACATCCCCATTAAAATAAGGGTGTTTAATATAGATTTTCTTACTCTTGTTCTTTTTCTACCTAATATGCATTTCTGGACTGCCTCCCTTGGAAAAGGAGCACCGATCTTTATGGGATTGATGCTGTTTGCTTATGCCATAAAGGATCCAAAAAGGAGATGGATTACTTTATTGCTTGGCTCTTTGATTACCTATTATATCAGACCCCATGTTTTTTTATTTGTAGCAGCGGGAACAGTATTGGGATTTATGACCGGGAAAGAAAAGATTGCATTTTGGAAAAAGCTTTTGATCTATATAGGAATGATAGGAAGTCTTCTTTTTGTCCAGGATACGATTTTGGGTGTGGCTGGGTTAAATGAGTCAGAGAATTTAGTACAGGGATTTGAGGATTTTTCAGAAGACAGAGCAGGAGAGTTATCTAAATCCGGCTCAGGAGTTGCCATGGCTAATTATCCTCTTCCCTTAAAATTATTTACTTTTTGGTTTAGGCCTTTGTTTTTGGACGCTCCAGGATTATTAGGTTTGATAGTATCTGTGGAGAATTTAATTTATCTTTTTTTGTTTTTTAAAATACTTAAAAAAGATTTTTTAAGATTTTTGAAAAAGGCCCCAATCAGTGTTAAGATGAGTATTACTGTATTCTTGCTGGCATCAATAGCAATGTCGTTTGTGATGTCCAACCTGGGTATTATTATGCGTCAGAAGTCGATGGTAATGTATTTTCTTTTTTTTGTCATCTATTATTATTTGGCGCAGAAGAAGTATGATAGGATTATGAAATTGAAACGTAGAAAGAAAACTTTAGAAGCAATGAAGTTACGTGAGTCGATAGTTAGTTAATTTCAGTTGTGGGTTCTCGGTTTTTCGGTTGCCCTTCGAGATTTTTGCTTTAGAACATTCATTGTTTAGTGTATAATCTTGTAAATCCCTGAAATAGGTGGCAGGAGTTTTAATTAATAAGTGTGTTCCCACTTTGTTAGCTCTGAGTTTGTGCAAATAATTTTTTAGTAAATTGATTTTTAATGGAAAATGGAGCTTTGGTGTATCCCTTGATTTCGAACTGCTTTGGGGAGTTTTTGATAAAGTTCCTCTTTCGCTAAAACTTCGGAGGGCGAATGGGGAAGGTTTAAGTCTATAAAGGATAAAATAATTGTTAGTTCAATTTTAAATGTAAAGAATGGAGAATGGTGCTTTGATAATATCATTAGATTTTGAATTACTGTGGGGAGTGTTTGATAAGGTCGACTGGAGGGAAAAGAAAGAATATTTTCGGAATACCAGAAAACTTATTCCTGAAATTCTTAATCTTTTTGAAAAATATGAAGTTCAATGCACCTGGGCTACAGTGGGAATGCTTTTTAATGAGAATTGGGAGGAGTGGAACCAAAATATTCCTGAAATACTGCCTGAATATGATAATAGGAACCTATCTGCATATTTATACGGTAAATCAATTCAGAGTACAGAGACGGAAGAACTTTGTTTTGCTCCAGATCTCATAAGACGGATTAATGATATTCCTGGACAGGAAATAGGAACTCATACCTATTCCCATTATTACTGTTTAGAGCCTGGCCAAAGTCCGGAGAGCTTTAGAGCCGATTTGGAAATATCCGGGAAACTGGCAAAGAAATCTGGAATAAAGTTGAAATCTTTGGTTTTTCCCAGGAATCAATACAATTCAAATTATCTTGAAGTCTGTAAAGATATTGGTTTACAGACTGTTAGGATCAATCCGGAGGTTTGGTATTGGGAGAATACCCAGCAAGATAGTATTCAGCAGAAAATTTTTAGAACTGGAGATGCTTATATTGGAATTAATAACAAATCTTATATGGATATTCCTGAAATAGCTCCTGGAATAACCGGGCAAAAGGCTAGTAGATTACTAAGGCCAAATTGCGGAAATAATTTTCTAGACAATACGCGTATTAAAAGGATTAAATCTGAAATGAGTACAGCAGCTAAAAATAACGAGATCTATCATTTGTGGTGGCATCCGCATAATTTTGGAGGAAAACCTGGAAATAATCTTCAGGATCTGGAGGACTTATTAAAGCATTTTCAATCCTGTAAGAATAAATTCGGATTTCACTCACTGAATATGGCTGGAGCTAATTCAGCTCCAGGAATTAGTTAGCATACATAAACTATTCCACCATCTTCAACTTTAAACTAAAAGATCTTGTACCTAACACAAGCATAGTCTAACCTAATCTAATTTCATGTCTCCTGCGATATCAATTATAACACCCACTTTCAATCGTGCCCATTTTTTAGGGCGAATGATAAAAAGTGTATTAGCACAAAGCTTTTCGAATTGGGAATTAATAATTCTGGATGATGGTTCAATTGACCATACAGAGGAGGTTGTAAAAACATATGATGATCCCCGAATTACCTATTTTTATTTTAAACATTCCGGAGCAGGGGATAAAAGAAATGAAGGTATTCGAAGAGCGAAATCTCAATATATAACCTTTATAGACAGTGATGATGAGGCATTTCCGGATTGGCTGGAGAAAATAAATGAGAAAATCCTGAAGAATTATAGTTTAATTTCTTGTGGTTACGAAAGAATACAATTAAAAACCAAAGATATTATTTTACCACAAGAAATGGGTAATCTTGATATTAAAGTAAATTTTAAATCAGGAACACTCTGCATTGAGAAAAAAGTGCTTCAGGAAGTTGGTGGGTTTGATCCCCGGCTGAAATCAGGATTAAATACAGATCTTATCTTGAGAATTTCACCTTACATTTTAAATAACAATTTTAATTTTATCCATATTGATGAAGCTTTAATTAGGGTTCATGAGCACTCAAAAAACCGTATACGAAATAATAACCAGGCTGTACTATCAGGAACATTAGCTCTCCTGGAAAAACACAAGCCTTGGTTCCTAAAGAACCCTAAAAAACATAGGGATTATTTAGGCGTAGTAGGCGTAGGACTTGCTATAAAAGGTAATTTTAAAGAAAGCAGAGATTTTTTTATTAAAGCCTTTAAAATAAAACCTGGGTTCAAAAATGGTCTTAGGATTTTATTTATTTCAATCCCTTTTTTACGTGGAAAACTATGGAAAAATGTAAAATGACCAAAAGAAGTTTTTGAATTAAAATTAGTTTAAATAATTCTTAACTCCATAAATTAAGGTATTTTGATCCATCTGTTTTATAGCTATAAAAATCAGCATTTTTGCCTGAGACTTTCTTGTTTTTTTGAAATGGCTATAAGCCTGCTTATTACAGTTTTTATAATATTCTTCAAGTTTTCTAAAAGTATTGAGTTTTAAAGCGAGTTGATTTAACCTGAATTTGGAACTCCAGATTCCACCACTATGCTTCCTGCTAATTGCAGGTCTTATTTCTTCCTGATAGTGTGCTTTTCCATAATTCCCTAGGATACTAATCAAGAAAGTATCAAGATTAAGGACTTCCAGTAATTCTTTTGGAATGCCATTTAGTTCATTTCTAAAACAGGTGGTAAGTAATAAAGGATGTTCGCGCAAAAATATAAGTTCATTTTTCCCAATATCAACTTTTGGTTGCAAATACGTTTCATCCTGTGGCGCAGTTATTTCATATTTTTTATTATAACTATGAAAACTTAAAACGAATTCAGTATTAACCTTAAGGAAATCAACCTGTTTTTGGAGTTTATACTCATCGGTCCAAAAGTCATCACCCTCACAAAATGCAATATATTTACCTTTAGTTTGAAAAAAACAATAGGCGGCATTAAAATTACCAGTAGTTATGTTTAAGACCTTAATTTTATTGAGTGGGTTTTGTAAAAAAAGACGAATTTTATCAGGATAATTATTAGCGTAGCTTTTGACAATTTCCGTAGTACCATCAGAAGAAGCATCTTCACCGATAATTATTTCATACGGAAATTCCGTCTTTTGACAAAGAATGCTATCCAAACACTGGGCAATAAAATCGACGTGCTGATAAGTTAGTACGATTATAGAAACTAATGGTTCCTTATTGACTTGGTTGGGAAATTCTTCGACAATATCTTTTTGGAATTTTGCCTTAAAATTTTGGAAGTCCATATTACAATTAGCTACAAATATTTACCATTTAAATCCTGATAGCTAAGGTTCCTTTTTTTCGCAGTTGTAGAGGAGTACACTTCGTTCTCCTTAGTGTTTTTAGTAATATTACAGCCCATACCTATAATATTTCTTTTTTCTATAATGGTATTGGGTTTTATAGCCGAATTAAGACCCAAAAAGGAATTATTACCAATTTTTGAATTAGCTCCTATAAAAGAAAGGCTGAGAAGCACATGATCTCCTATTTTTGAATGATGGCCAATTCTTGGACCAATCATTATGGTATTATCGCCAATAGTAACAAACGGTTGTATGGCTGTATCTT
Organism: Salegentibacter profundi; assembly: GCF_054121475.1. Classification (NCBI taxonomy): domain Bacteria; kingdom Pseudomonadati; phylum Bacteroidota; class Flavobacteriia; order Flavobacteriales; family Flavobacteriaceae; genus Salegentibacter; species Salegentibacter profundi. Next base: position 137,222 of record NZ_JBSYGG010000008.1, on the reverse strand, counting down.
CCGATATAAAAACATTTGTGCCCAACTTTATGTTTTCCCAAACTGTTGCCTGAGAAGAGATAAAGTTAGCAAGTCTATACCCTTTTAATTTTGCTTCCTTAAAAATACGCTCCCTTAATAAGTCATTACCGATTGCAATGAATAAGTCATAATGCGATGGAGGGTGGGATTCTTCCAAAGTATTAAAATTTAAGATATCTAGTCCGTTTTGCGTTCCATCTTTTACATTTTCAAGATAAGAACCTTCTAAACAAAAAGCTTTGACCTCATAATCGCTATCTTGATCGAAGGCATAACGAATATATTCAGCAAAGTTTCCCCTTCCGTAAATGATGAGATTTTTCTGCATTCAAGTTTAATTATGATTCAAATATAGTTAAAACTAAGTGGTAGATCATCCCAATAAACTAACCATATTGGGATTTTAACAAATGTTTTAGAGGAAAATCTTTCAAAAAAAACATCAGAATAGCTTTGTTATTTCGGATCCGATCTTCTTGTCTTGAATTCATTACTTGATATCGAAAAATCATTGATTTACTGGAAGATATGCTCCTTATTCGGTAAATTAGATAAGTATATATAATTAAGATATCATGAAAAAGTTTGGGGCAATTCTGGTATCAGCAGTTATCTTTTCTTGTTCTGTAGAGGATGACTTTCTTCCTGTTGATGAGACTATCCAGGAAGTTTCTGCTGCTGTAGAGATAGATGGGTGTGAATCAATCTCATATCCTTTTGATGAGACCGGGGTAATGGAAATTACGAACGATGAAGAATTTATTTACATCAGTGTAACATCAGTAAATGATTTTGAACTTACTAGAATTCGGCTACATGTGGCCGGGGACATTGGTGACTTTCCTCTTAAAGGAAAGGGTAATCTACCTCCAGGACATATGGAGTACGATATGAAATTTTTTCCACCTGTTGGCGCTTACACCTTTAAATTTCCTATCTCTGAATATTCTGATCAAATCGCTGTAGCATCGTACTCAGAATTTCAAAATGGAGAGGAAAAATTACAAACCTGGGCGGGAGATCAATTTGTAAGCTATGGTAATTGGTATTATTTCAATTATTTATTTCAGGAATGCATTGATCCCTGTGAAGATTTTGATGCTGGGCCGGATAATTCAATGGACATTTCTCAAACTGAATTACCTAATTTAGATACTTATGAGGTGATTAATCTTTATAAAAGTTTATTAGGATCCTCTGT
>NZ_JBSYGG010000008.1:0-135900 GCF_054121475.1 Salegentibacter profundi | reverse complement strand
ATCAGATCCATGTGAAAATTATGATGCAGGTCCAGATAATTCGATGGATATTTCTCAAACTGAATTACCTAATTTAGATACTTATGAGGTGATTAATCTTTATAAAAGTTTATTAGGATCCTCTGTGCCTAAGGATGGTACATTTGATCCCAGTATTCCTTCTTTAATTGATCTCTATAAATCCAGAGAAGGAATTGAGAAACTAGGGGATTACACCACTACTTACACAATAAATGACGGAGATTGTACCGATTCTGTTGAATTAACACTTACCGTGGTTCCGGGAACGGTATCAGATCCATGTGAAAATTATGATGCAGGTCCAGATAATTCGATGGATATTTCTCAAACTGAATTACCTAATTTAGTTACTTATGAGGTTATTAATCTTTATAAAAGCTTATTAGGATCCTCTGTGCCTAAGGATGGTACTTTTGATCCAAGCATACCTTTTTTAATTGATCTCTATAAGTCCAGAGAAGGAATTGAGAAACTAGGGGATTATACGAGCACCTACACAGTTACCGATGGTGAGTGTAGTGATTCAGTGGAATTGACATTAACTGTAGTGTCTGATAAATAGGAATTAAGAAATAAAGTTTTTATAAGGTCATACGCGAGTATGACCTTATTTCATTAACACTACTTTCAGATAATTAGTTTTAAAAAAGGTTAGTTTTGCGGTGTAATTTTAGCCTATGCCCAAAAAACTCATCCGTATCACTACCATCCCTCTCTCCCTGGAGAAACTTCTGGAGGGCCAGCTTAGTTATATGAATCAGCATTACCAGGTAACGGCTGTTTCAGCCGAAAAAGATAGGTTGGAGAAATATGGCAGGGATAATGGGGTGAATACATTTTGGGTAGAAATGACCAGGGCAATTACACCCCTTATGGATATAAAGGCCGTGTGGAAATTATATAATTATTTTAAAAAAGAAAAGCCCTTAATAGTCCATACTCATACCCCAAAAGCGGGTATTGTTGGAATGTTGGCGGCTAAACTGGTCGGAGTACCTCTAAGACTACATACCGTAGCCGGGTTGCCCTTAATGGAAACTACGGGAAATAAAAGAAAATTGCTTGATCTTGTTGAAAAATTCACCTACAAGCTTGCTACTAGGGTTTATCCGAACTCCAGAGGATTAAAAGAAATAATTCTGAAGGAGGGATTTATCGAAGAGGAAAAGTTAAAAGTGCTTGGAAAAGGAAGTTCAAATGGGATTGACACCTCATATTTTGATCCATCACTTTTTTCAGCAGAAGATAAATTAAAAATCCGTCAGGATTTAAAAATCCCAGAAAACGATCTTGTTTTTATCTTCATTGGCCGATTGGTTTCCGAAAAAGGCATCAATGAACTAGTTACATCTTTTAAACGATTACATGAAAGAAAGAGTGATGTTTCACTTTTACTTGTAGGGCCTTTTGAAGAAGAACTTGACCCCCTTTCCGAAGAAAGTAAGGAAATTATTGGTAAACATACTAAGATTTTTTCTACCGGGTATCAGGTGGATGTCACACCCTATTTTGCGGTTTCCAATGTTTTGGTTTTTCCCAGCTATCGGGAAGGTTTTCCGAATGTCGTAATGCAGGCTGGAGCAATGGGCTTAGCCTCTATTGTGAGTAATATTAATGGCTGTAATGAAATAATAGTGGAAGGAAAGAACGGGATGATTATTCCCGTAAAGGATGAAGGAGCTCTTTTTAATGCTATGGAACTCATTGCTCAAAATGATGAATACCGTCTCAGGCTCTCCGCTAATAGCCGTCAAGAGATTTGCCAATACTATGAGCGGAAGGAGTTTTGGCAAATATTGTTAAAGGAATATAAAACCTTAGAGCAGGAATATATAAAGTCCTAATTTTGCACGGCAAAATTAACCAGAGAAAACAACCTCAAGCCCATTCATGTACAGGCACTTTATCAAACCAGTTCTTGACTTCTTGATTGCATTTACGGCAATATTAATACTTAGTCCGTTATTAGTGCCTATAACCCTTTTATTAGTTTTGGCCAATAATGGTAAACCATTCTTCTTTCAGAAAAGACCAGGAAAACATGGACAGATATTTAGTATTATCAAGTTTAAAACTATGACTGACCAGAAGGATTCTCAGGGGAATTTACTTCCGGATTCCGATCGTCTAACCGGGATAGGAAAATTCGTCAGAAAGACTTCGATCGATGAAATTCCCCAGCTGTTGAATGTTTTAAAAGGAGATATGAGTATTATAGGTCCACGACCATTATTACCTGAGTATTTAGATTTATATACTCAAAGGCAAAATAAAAGACATGAGGTGAAACCCGGGATTACGGGCTGGGCGCAGGTTAATGGTAGGAATGCCATTAGTTGGACAAAAAAGTTTGAATATGATGTCTGGTATGTTGAAAATCAGTCTTTTTGGTTGGATTTAAAAATATTCTTTAAGACAATTAAAAAAGTAGTAATTTCGGAAGGTATTAATACCGTCAATATGGCAACCACCGAAGCCTTTAACGGACGTAATTAAATGATTATCTACGGCGCAAGCGGACATGGGAAAGTGATATTTGATATTCTAAGATCAAGAAATATCAATCCGGACTACATCCTCGATGATAATCCAGCAATCCTGGATTTCATGGGTTATAAGGTAGCCCATATGCCACAGGAAAGCATGCTGAGGACTCCTGCAATCTTAGCAATTGGCGATAATTCTGTAAGAAATCTAGTAGCCCGAAGGTATAATGGTGTTATTTCGGAGGCCGTAAGTCATTCTTTTTCTATAATTTCCCAAGAGGTAAAAATAGGGGAAGGCACAGTTGTGATGCCTGGAGCAATTATCAATGCTGATACCTCCATTGGAATTCATTGCATCATAAATTCAGGAGCCGTAGTAGAACATGATGTCCATTTGAATGACTTTGTGCATATTTCTCCGAATGCAGTGATAACTGGGAATGTAACAATTGGAGAAGGAAGCCAAATTGGAGCAGGGGCTTCTGTAATTCCAGGTGTTAAAATAGGTAGATGGGTTAACGTTGGTGCCGGGACCGTTGTAATTGAAGATATTCCAGATTTTGCTGTGGTGGTCGGCAATCCGGGTAAAATTATAAAGTATTTAAATGAAGGATGACAAAATATGGCTCTCTTCTCCTCATATGGGAGGTAAGGAGCAAGAGTTTATCAAAAAAGCATTCGACCAGAATTGGATAGCACCTCTGGGGCCCAATGTTAGTGGTTTTGAGGAGGATATTAAAAATTATGTGTTCTCTAAAGATAAAAATATCGGGGAAGTAGTGGCCCTTAGTTCGGGTACAGCAGCCTTGCATCTTGCCTTGATTCAGCTAGGAGTGGGGAGAGAGGATGAAGTCCTTTGTCAGAGTATGACGTTTGCAGCTTCCGCTAATCCGGTTGCTTACTTGGGAGCTTCTCCTGTGTTTATTGATAGCGAAGAAGATACCTTAAATATTTGTCCTGATGAACTAAAAAGGGCTATAAAAGATCGGATCGCAAAGGGTAAAAAACCTAAGGCAATTATTGCAGTTCATTTATATGGAACACCATATAAGGTAGATGAAATTAACAAAGTCGCCTCAGATTATGACATTCCGGTTATTGAAGATAGTGCTGAGGCCTTGGGAAGTTCTTATAAAGGGAAGAAATGCGGAAGTTTTGGTGAATATTCAATTCTTTCCTTTAATGGGAATAAGATCATAACAACTTCCGGGGGAGGGGCATTGGTTACTAAAAATCAGAAAGCTAAAGACAGGGCAATTTTTCTGGCTACTCAGGCAAGGGATGCAGCCCCACATTACCAGCATTCTGAAATTGGTTATAATTACCGTTTAAGTAATGTTTCCGCTGGAATTGGAAGGGGACAGATGCTAGTTCTGGATGCTAGAGTTGCCGCAAGAAGAGCAATGCATGAATTTTATGTAGATTTGTTTAAGGAGATCGATGGAGTAGAAGTGCATTGTGTACCTAATAATGATTATTTTAGCAACAATTGGTTGAGTGTTATAAAGGTAAATGAAAAATTAACAGGGGGAATAAACAGGGATAAATTGCGTTTATTTCTTGAAGAAAATAATATTGAAAGTAGGCCACTTTGGAAACCTATGCATATGCAACCGGTTTTCAGGGAATCACCATATTATGGCAGTGGTGTAGCTGAAGCTCTTTTTGAAAATGGGCTTTGCCTTCCATCAGGATCCAACCTGAGCGATGAAGATAGAAACAGGATTAGCCGGGCAGTAAAGGAGTGCTTTAAGAAATAAACAACTATGAAGAATTTAGTTAAACTTCTTAAGAGAATATTATCTGGGGCTGACAGTTCTTTGGACCTGCGAAATATGCGCTACCTTCCCAGGTGGGCAGTCCTCCTTATCGATATTTCATTGGTCGCTGTTTCTACCTTATTCACAGTTCTCATCGTAATCGATCTTACTCCCCGGTATTATACAATCTTAAGCTTTTATGATAAAGGAATTCTTATCGTTGCAGTCCATATCTTTTATTTTTATATTTTTAAAACCTATGCGGGCATCATACGTTACTCCTCGAATATTGACGCCCTGAAGCTGCTTCTGGCTACACTGAGTTCATTTTTCACTCTTGTTTTTATAAGTTATACTACCTATTTTGTAATAGGAGAAAAGATCTTTTTGATTGGAGGTTTATTGATAAATCTTTGTGCGGCTTTCTCCTTATTATTTCTTTTCCGACTAGGGGTAAAACAGGTCTACGAGTATTTCAAGCTTGTTCAGAAAAATGAGCAACTGATCAATGCCGTAATTATAGGGGCTGATGAAAATGCGATATCAGTGGCAGGAGCACTGGATATTGAACACCCAAGAAGATTTAAGGTAGTAGGTTTTTTAACCCAGGAAAAATTGAACCGAAGAATAAGGCTTTTAGATAAACCAGTTGTGAGTCATTCAGGAAAGGTTCATACTGCAGTGCAATCCCTGGAGGCCAATGCTATAATTCTTTCAGAACATCATTTGAGCGCTGAAGAGAAATTCGGTATTGTGGAGGATTGTCTGGAACACGATATCAAGGTTTATAACGCCCCGATCGTTTCAAGTTGGGGCCAGGGGGAACCTATCGCACAGAAAGTAAAATCCCTGCAGATTGAGGATTTGCTGGAAAGGGAACCTATTAAGTTGGATGTTCAGAACAAAATTGAACAGCTTACCGGAAAAACGATCCTTGTTACCGGCGGAGCAGGTTCTATAGGTAGCGAGATCGTTCGCCAGGTGGCCGATTATAATCCCAAACGGCTTATAATCCTTGACCAGGCAGAAACGCCTTTGCATAACCTTAAACTCGAAATTGAATCCAAGTTTCCCAACTTAAATTGTAAATTTATTATTTGTGATGTTGGAAACTGGAAGCGCCTGGAACTAATGTTTCAGAATAATGATATCGATGTGATTTACCATGCGGCTGCTTATAAGCACGTTCCGCTTATGGAAGAGAATCCCCATGAGGCAGTTTTTGTAAATATTGCGGGAACAAAGAATCTGGCTGATCTTGCTGTAAAATATAAGGCAGGACATTTTGTGATGGTCTCCACCGATAAAGCTGTAAACCCCAGTAATGTCATGGGAGCCTCTAAAAGGGCTGCAGAGATGTATGTGCAATCCCTTTATCATAGTCAATTATCAAATGATCAAAATCCAACCAAATTCATCACCACCCGCTTTGGTAATGTATTAGGTTCGAATGGTTCGGTGGTACCTTTGTTTAAAAAACAAATTGAACGAGGTGGCCCGGTAACCATAACGCACCCAGACATTATCCGCTATTTTATGACCATCCCGGAGGCCTGTCAGCTTGTCCTGGAAGCGGGTACGATGGGTCAAGGCGGCGAGATTTTTGTGTTTGATATGGGCGAACCGGTGAAAATCATGGACCTTGCCATTAAAATGATTAAACTTGCTGGTTATGATCCGAATAAAAACATTAAGGTAAAGATCACCGGCTTAAGGCCAGGCGAAAAGCTATATGAAGAATTACTCAATGATGAATGTAAGACACTTCCGACACATCATAAAAAAATTATGATCGGGCAAGAAGTAGTAAGAAATTACGAACTGATAAGTGAAAAGGTTGAAATGATCATTTCTTCTGCCAATAAGTTAAAAGCGGATAAAGTAGTTCAGAAGCTTAAAGATCTCATCCCGGAGTTCAAAAGCAATAATTCTTCTTTTGAGCGTTTAGACAATAGAGAAGAACGTGTAATTACCAAATAAAAACTCTACCCCAAATTATATGAAAAGATTACCGTTACTTTTATTAGTTAGTACTTTATTTTTTAGTTGTTCCACCAAAAAGGAAATCGTTTATTTTCATGATATCGAAGAATTAGAAGGTTATGAAAATATCATGGACTACGAACCAATTATAGAACCTAATGATGTGTTACGAATTAAGGTTTCTTCCATAAACGAAGAGGTAGTGAAGCCTTTTCAGCCGGATATCCAGGGACAGAGTGGAGGTGGAGGGGGACAGAATTTGTCTCTTTCAGGTTATTTGGTAGACCCGGATGGTCATATTCAGTTTCCCGTCTTAGGAGCGATCGAGGTCGCTGGGTTAAAAAGGAGTGAAGTCCAGCAGAAACTTCAAGGTGAAATTCGAAATTTTGTCACCGATGCGGTAGTGGATATTAGAATTGTGAATTTTAAGGTAACAGTGTTGGGAGAAACCGGAGCGACAAGAGTTGAGGTTAGTGACGGGCGTATTACCTTACCGGAATTGATCGCTGAAGTTGGAGATATTAGCTACGACGGCAGGAGACAAAATATTTTAGTGATCAGAGAAAATGATGGAGTAAAATCTTATGGCCGGGTAGATCTTACTGATGCTAACGACGTCTTTAAAAATCCTTATTATTATTTAAAGCAAAATGACATTGTTTATGTGGAACCTACTTACAGAGCGGTGAAATCGGCCGGTTTCTTTACCAGTTACCAAGGAATCATTTCTTTGGGGACTACGATTATAAGTATGTACCTACTAATAAACAGCCTCTAAATTTATGGAAGAATTCAACGACTTCACGGAAGAGCAAGAAGAATCGAATTTTGATCTTAAGACCGAAATTTATAAGTATCTAGCTTATTGGAAGTGGATCATTTTGGGCTTACTTCTTGGAGGTTTGGTTGCCTATCTCTATAACCGTTATACCATCCCGAAGTACCGCACTGAAGCGACCCTGGTCATCGTTAATGATGAAGAAAAGAGCGCTTTAAATGCGCTGCCTTCAGGAGGAGGTTCCATTTTATCCTTAAGTGATGATGGTCTTGATAATCAAATAGAAAAACTGAAATCAAAAAGCCTGATTGAGAGCGTAGTAAATGAATTAGATCATAATATTTCCTATTTCATAGAGGGGAATGTGATCAAGGTAGAAGCATATAAAAGCAGTCCGATTCGCATTGAGTTTATCACTCCAGACAGTATTATAAATAAACAAAATGCCAATTTATTTATAAGCCCTGTTTCTGATACGGAATTCAAACTGGTCGAAGAAAGTAGATCCTACAATGAAATTCATAAGATTGGGGAAGTCATTAATTTTGAGGGAGCTAAATTCACTATCCTTCCGAGATCTGGGAATGAGGAGGGAGAGTTTAAAAACACAAAAACAGTAAACATTCTAATAAAACCAGTACCGGATGTGGCCAGGGATTATCTTTCCAGATTACAGATTATGAAAAAGGGTCAGGCTAAGGATATGCTAGCTTTATCTATGATCCATCCTAGCAGTGAAAAATCCGAAGACTTTCTCAATAAATTAATGGAAAGATTTAATGAAGAAGGAGTAAAGAATAAGCAGGAGGTAGCTGAGAATACTACAAAATTTATCCAGGAAAGGCTGGAGATGATTACCACGGAATTGGACTCTGTGGAAGGAGGAATAGCCGATTTCAAGAGGGAGAACCGGATGATGGATGTATCCAGTACTGCCGGAATGTACCAGTCACAGTATACTGCTGCCGAGCAAGAGATTTTTAACCTGGAAACTCAATTGGCATTAATCGAATCGGTAGAGGAATTGTTGAGGAATCAGGGGAATTATGAGCTATTACCGGAAGCGGGAATAAGCGAAGGAGGGATTTCAGGATTAACGAACTCCTATAACAGTTTGGTGATGGAACGGAATATTTACCTGAAAAATTCCACCCCAGAAAATCCGGTGGTACAGGCAATTACGGACCAGTTAGATAGTTTGAAAGAAAATCTTTTTGAGAGTATAAAAAGTACGCGCAGGTCCATAAATGTCAGAATTAATGAACTGAATCAACGGGAAAATAGAGCCCAGGGCCAATTCAGTAATTTCCCGGGACTGGAAAAGGGAATGCGTAGTATTGAGCGGCAACAACAAATCAAAGAGCAATTGTATCTTTTCCTGCTGCAGCGCAGGGAAGAAGCGGCGATTAGCTTTGCGGCAACAGCCTCAGTTGCTCGGGTTGTGGACCCTGCCTATACCATTCAGGAACCTGTTGATCCCAAGCCCTGGTTAATACTGGTGGCTGGATTTGTGATTGGTCTAATTATTCCAATTTTGATAATTTTTATTAAGAATTTCCTTGATACCAAAGTACACCATAAGGGAGATCTCCAACCTTTAACCAAAACAATTCCTTTTTTAGGGGAACTTCCACGTATAAAATCAGATCAGGATGAGCTTATTGGTGTAAATGATCGCTCGCCTCTTGCGGAAGCTTTTAGGATTCTTAGGACAAACCTGGCTTATTTAATTCAAAATAAAGGGAAGGAACGCGGGGAGATAATCTTTGTAACCTCTACTATTAAAGGTGAAGGTAAAACCTTTGTTTCGACAAACCTGGCGCGCACCCTTTCCACTACCAATAAAAAGGTTCTTTTAATTGGTGCGGATATCCGAAACCCTAAACTTCATAAATATTCGGATAGACCTATGGAGGATAAAGGCTTGTCTGATTACCTGCATAATTATGAAGCGGGCATGGATGACATTATTGTGCCCACTTCTAAAAATGATGTGAATGTTGATATCATCATGTCGGGTGCGATACCGCCAAACCCGGCAGAGCTTTTTATGAGCGAACGGATGGAAGACCTGCTTAAAAGAGCCAGTGAGGTCTATGATTTTGTGATCGTAGATACGGCGCCAACTATGATAGTTACAGACACCCTTCTTATCAGTCCGTTGGCGGATACTACACTTTATATTGTACGGGCAGAACATACAGATAAAAAACTTCTTGATTTTCCTAAAGATTTAAAACAGCAGGGGAAATTAAAAGGACTGGCTGTAGTGCTAAATGATATCGATTATTCTAAATTCTCTTATGGAGCCAATTATGGTTATTCCTACGGCTACGGTTATGGTTACGGTGTCGATAAGGAAAGCCGATGGAAAAGATGGTTTGGAAAGAAAAAATCATAATAAACTTTAAGTAAATAAAGCTTTGCTTTTTTCAATAATAGGTTCAATCAATTGGACCTGTTTTTTATTCAGTTTAATTCTCTCAAGTTTTACCAGGTGTTCTAAACGGTGGGCATCGCTGGAAATAAAATCTATCATTCCAGCCTCCAGGAGTTGACCTGCGGCTTTTTGTATTCCTAAGCCGTAATGGGAAGTAAGGGAGAGCATATTCATTTGAAAGCTACAGCCCCGATTTTTCAAATCAGTATATTTTTCGAGATTTTTGGAATGGAAATAAGCATAACGTTCTGGATGAGCCAGGATAGGTTTGTGACCGCTAGTTAAAATTTTAAATAAGATCTCTTTTAGATTAATAGGTGCCTGAAAGTAGGACATTTCAACCAACACATTATTACCGGTAATGGTTAGCAAATTTTCTCCTTCCTCCAGGTCATCCATTAAATGCTGATCCATCATATATTCCCCGGCTGCTGAAATTGTAATATCTGCTGGCAATAAGGGTTTTAACTTATCCAGTGCATTTCCAATGGTTTCTTTAGTATTAGGGTAGTATTCACCCATAATATGTGGGGTACAGACAAAACTCTTTACCCCGAACTTTCTGAATTTTTCAATCATCTCCAGGGACACTTCCGGGGTTGCAGCGCCATCGTCTATACCGGGTAATAAATGATTGTGAAAATCGGTAAACCCTTCTAAAAGATCGACGAAGAATGTTTTTTTTTGAAAAAAAGAGATCATTTCGGAAATTTTGAGTCGTAAAATTACAGAATTTTAATTCATTTTGAGCATCTTTGGTAAGCCTTTAACCCCTTGTATATGAGATTGATCTTTACTCTTGTTTTTTTATTTGTTTTTATATCAGAAAATTCTGCACAGGACCTAAGTTATTCTGCGGAATTTAATACCTCCGGACTTATCTACACCAATGAGGAATCGCCCTTTTGGCTCCATAGTAATCAGCGTGGAAGAATTGATGAACTTACCAATTTTTCAGGATGGATAAGTGGGGTAGCATCTTATGGTTTGGGAATAGAATCTTTCCTGGAAGTAGGCCTTGGTGGACTTTATCAGGACGGATATACGGATGAATTTCAGTTGGATGAGAGCTATCTCAGTTTTCAGAATTCCTGGTTAGAGATAACCGCCGGGAGGAGACAAAAAGCCGAATTTTACCGCGGCTTAAGTGCTTCCAATGAAAATATACTCTGGTCCCTTAATGCTCGGCCTCTTCCTGGAATTCAATTGCGCACAAAAGCACCGGTATTTATCTCTGGTGAGCGGGGAATAGGATTTACTGCTGCCTTGGAAGAATACCTAATGGATGATGAGCGCTATGTTCAGGATACCCGGTTACACCACAAAAGCTTCAGTGTAGTTTATAAGCATTCTGAGAGATTTCAATTTTCAGCCGGTTTACAGCATTTTGTGCAGTGGGGTGGAGTACATCCTGAATTTGGTCAACTCCCTGATTCTTTTTCTGATTACCTGGATGTTTTTATGGGAAAAGAAGGGGAAGATACCGTGGGTGGCCAGGAGGCTAATGCCCTGGGAAATCATTTAGGTAGTTATGAGCTAAAACTTAAAACTCAAGTCAGGAATTATAACGTGGAATTGATTTATAACCACTTATTTGAAGATGGTTCCGGTCGCGTTCTTGCCAATACTCCCGATGGACGTTATGGAATTTACCTCGAGGATCAAAACCCCGGAAAATGGATTGATGCTGTTATGTATGAACTTTATTATACCCGCAATCAAAGCAAGAACAGTCCAACCACCGACGGAGCAGATAATTATTTCAATAATAACCTGTATCGGTCGGGGTGGACCTATGAAAGCAGGATCTTAGGCATGCCTTTTATAGGCTTAGATGAAAACCGTTTCAGAATTAATAATAATAAGTTGATTGCGCATCATCTGGGTATAACTGGCCTCGCCTTTGAAACATTGCCCTTTAAGTTCTTAGGAAGTTATCGAAAGAACTATGGCGCAAAAGCTGGAGGGAATATCCCTCAGCATGATATTCTATCTACTTATCTCGATGTGATGGTTTATTCTTATCTTGTAGACATAAGTCTGCAGCTTGGTGCTGATTTTAATACCATTAGCTCCCCGAATTATGGTGCAGGTGTTCTTTTGAGTGTGAGTCTTCTTTAGGCCATTTTGTAACTAATCATATAAAGGAAATTCTTGATAAAATCGTCCGTCATATTTACTCTAAACGGCAATCTAAAAGTATTAAGCTCTAGCCAGAATGCCTTGTCTTTATTTTCAGAGATGAATTTTCCTGAAAATGAAACCGATGATTTTCTCGGACACTTCCCGGAAAACCTTCATCAAAGTATAAGAGAATGCACAAAAACTGCATTTGGTGGCAACCTGATCCGTTTTGAAACCGAAGCCAGGCAAAATCAACATGTTCTGGCATTTAGTTTTTCCCCGGTAATCTCAGAAAAAGGATCCATTGATACCCTCAGTGTGGTGATAGAAAAGGATTCTGGAATTATTAATGAGGTCGAACATCAGCTCCGGAATGTTATAGAGCATTCTTCCCTGGCAATTTTTTTAGGCAAGCCTTCGGGAGAAATAGTGGATATGAATAAAACTGCCTGTAAAGTTTTCGGATATAGCCCAAAAGAGTTCCAGGAACTGGGAAGATCAGGTATCTTTTTGGAAGATGAAGAGTTTTTGGATGGTCTGAATTTAAGAACTTTAAACAATGAGGTTAGATATGAAGTAACAGGAATAAGAAAAAATGGGGAGCACTTCCCATGCGAGGTACACTCCGTGGTGTTTAAAAACCACCGGGGAGAATTAAGAACCAGTACTGGAGTGCTGGATATTTCAGAAAAAAAGCTACAGGAAAGGCGGGCAGCAAATAATCGCAAGGCTTTTGAATCCCTGTTTCACCATAATCCGGATGCCGTATATGCTTTTGACCTGAAAGGAAATTTCATAAGGGTTAATAAGAGCTCCGTGCAATTGGCTGAAATGGAAGAGGAAGCGCTTATTAACAGCAGTTTCATCCCTTTTATAGATGAAAGAGATGTTCAGGATGTGTTAGAGCATTCTAAAAGGGCTGCCCGGGGACAGGTTCAGCGGTATTCCACGCGTTTTATTGGCAAAGAAGGTACAGCGAAAGTGCTGGATGTCACCAATTTTCCTATTTATGTGAATAATGAAATTACCGGCGTGTATGGTATTGCCAAAGATATCACAAGACAGGTAGAAGCTGAGAAGAATATTCGGGAAGAACGCAATATGCTTAAGGCTATTATTGATAACATCCCGGATTATATTTTTGTAAAAGATCTTGATCATCGCTCTATTCTGACCAATAGAAAGTTTTATCGGGATTTGCTAGGTGTGAAGTCAGAAAAAGAAGCACTCGGCCTTACCCCTTTGGATTACTATGAGGAAAGTAAAGCACGGGAATTGATGGAAGATAATGATCGGGTAATAAGCTCGCAAGGGCCTGTCATTAACCGCGAAGATATTGTTGTCAATAAAAATGGTAGCCAGGAAACTGTATTGCTTACTAAAGTGCCGTTAACCGATAATGAAGGCAATATAAAGGGTCTTGTTGGCATTGCCAGAAATATCACTTCATTAAAGGACCAAAAGCTAGAACTGGAAAGACTCAATGCTCAATTAGAACAAAGAGCCAGGGAACTTTCAGTGTCTAACCAGGAGCTCGAACAATTTGCTTATATCGCTTCTCATGATCTGCAGGAACCCTTGCGTATGATTACCGGGTTTTTAAATAGACTAAAATCGAAGTATGAGGATCAGCTGGATGATAAAGCTTTGCAGTATATTGAAATAGCGCATGACGGGGCTCTAAGAATGCGACAATTGATCCTGGATCTTTTGGAGTTTTCACGGGCTGGAAGATTGAAGAACAATCCGGTAAAAATCGATCTCAACGAACTTGTAGAGGAGATCATTCAAATGCAACAGGAAAACATCAACGAAAAAAATGCTAAAATTATTTTTTCCAATTTGCCGGTGGTAATTGCGGAAAAAACTCCACTAAGGCAAACCCTGGCCAATTTGATCACAAATGCATTGAAATATCAGGCATACGGTAAAACTCCTGAAGTAAAAATTGAAGTAGCGGAAAAAGAAAAACATTGGCTTTTTAAGATTGCAGATAATGGCATTGGCATCGAAAAAGAATTTCATCAGAAAATTTTTGAAATCTTTAAACGCCTGCACAACCGTCAGCAATATTCCGGTACTGGTTTGGGCCTTGCCATCTGCAAAAAGATAGTGGAAAACATGGGTGGAAAGATTTGGGTGGAGTCAATTCCTGAGGTAGGGAGCACCTTCTATTTTACCATCTCTAAACAAAATTAGTATCTTTATAATTACCCTAAATAATATAGACCATAATTTGATAGTATTTTACTACCTGTTTTTCGTGCGGTTTCTTGCCACGGTAGTATGATACAGTAAGCTTAACCTATGCTTAAGGAGAATGAAGTATTAAAGATTTTAGTAATAGAAGATAACTACGGTGATTTCGTTCTTATCCAGGAATACTTGAGTGATGAGTATTCAGGATTTAAAATTGAAAGAGCAGAAAACTTTAAAACTGGGAAGGAACTGCTTACCAGTGACAGGGAATATAATGCCGTGCTCCTGGATTTATCTTTACCTGATGTGGAAAATCCTGAAAACCTCGTGAAAGAAGTGTTGGAGCTGACCAGGGCTTCGGCGGTAATTGTATTAACGGGTTATGCGGATAAGGATTTTGGAATGAAAACCCTTTCCTGGGGGGTATCAGATTATCTATTAAAAGATGAGATCACTTCCTCGATTTTGGCTAAAAGTATCCAGTATAGCCGGGAGCGCAAAAGAATTAACCGTCAACTAGAGGAATCAGAAAAAAAATACAGGAACCTTTTCGATGCCAGTCCGCTTCCGATGTGGGTCCTGGATCGGGAAACACTTGATTTTCTGAATGTTAATAATGCAGCTATGGAACTCTATGGGTACTCCCGTCGAGAGTTTTTAACAATGAATGTTCGGGATCTTTGGGCTAAGGGAGAAACCGTCGGGGAGGAGACCTGGAGTGAAAATAAGGATGATTTTTTCTCCCTTAAAATTAAACACCGTACCAAGGAGGGAAAGCATCTGTATGTGGATGTGGAGACCAATCCAATTTATTTTGACAACCGACCAGCAAGGGTAACCCTGGCTACAGACATTACGGCCAAGATTGAAGCCGAGGAGGCTCTCTTTCACAGCCAGCAACGTTTTAAAGCGCTGGTCCAGGATGGATCGGATATGATAAGCATTATCGATGAGAATCTTCAGTATTCTTATATCAGTCCCAGTGTAAAAAATGTTCTTGATGTGGAACCTGCAAATATGGAAGGCAGAAATGTATTTGATTTCATTCATCCCGATGACGAAATAAGGATTAAAAAGTACTTGAAATTCGTCGGAAATAGGAAAACAGTGCAATTACCTTCCTATCGGTATAAAGACGGAGAAGGAAAATGGCGATGGTTGGAAACCATTATGAGTGACCTAAGAGATGATCCTGCTGTTGCAGGGCTTGTGGCCAATTCAAGAGATATCACCCAGTTCATTCATCAGGAAAAGGTATTAAGAGAAAGCCTGGAGCGGTATGATATCGTGGCAAAAGCTACCAGTGATCTAATTCTGGATTATAATATTGAAAGTGATCAGCTGGAATTCAACGAAGCTATTTCTGAAATCTTCGGATATTCCACAGATAAAATTGAATTCAATGGGAAGTGGTGGGATTCCAAAATTCATCCGGATGATTTTGGCCGGATCAAAGCCCAGGAGCAGGAAATGGTTGAAAAAAAACGAAAATTAATGCATTCCGAATATCGCCTGAAGTGCGCAGACGGAAGTTACAAATACGTGCTGGATCGCAGTTACCTTTTAACCGATAGCTCGGGAAATCCAAAACGTATCATAGGGTCCATCCAGGATATCACTGATCGTTATAACTATATTAAAGCTATTGAGGATAGTAATGAGCGTCTGCGTGAAATCGCCTGGACGCAATCCCATGTGGTGAGAGCACCCCTGGCCCGTATCATGGGGTTGATAGATCTTTTGAAAAATCATCGAGATAACGTAGAAAATATTACCGAAATTCTGGATAATATCTTAATTTCATCAAAAGAACTGGATAAAGTGATCCGAAAAATTGCAAATAGAACAGAAAGATAAATATCAATAAGCCCCCAGGCTACCAATCCTACACCCTCTATGAGTTTAAGCGTTCTTATTATCGATGATGATGAGGTAGTTGTATTTATTCAGAAAAAATTAATGGCGAACAACGGCATTTCAAGTTGTCCTCTGGTCTTTAAACGAGCTGTCCCCGCCCTGGATTATATTGATACCGAAAATAATAATAAGGAATTCCTCATTCTCCTGGATATAAATATGCCCGGTATGAATGGTTGGGAGTTCCTAGACGAATTAAAAACCAAACCTAACAAAGAAAGGTATCACGTTATTATGGTGACCTCCTCTATAGAACAACGCGACAAGGACAAGGCAAGTCAATATTGCATGGTAAGGGAATTCCTTGAAAAACCAATAACCAATGAGAGTTGCAGAAGAATTAAAGATATTACTGAAATAAGGCATTTTTTTCAAAAGCCTTAAACTTCCTTTTCCAGCGGATCAGCATCCTGGATTTTTTCCTCTGCCCATTCTTTTTCTTCTTGTTCAGCTTTGGGTTCTTCCTGTAAAATCTCGGCCCGAGGTTCATAATTGAGTTTTATATACATCGGGAAATGGTCTGAACCAATTGATCGTTCCCGGGCAATATCCACCAGGGTAAAATCATTGGTATGGAAAACGTGATCGAGGGGCCATCGCAATAACCAGTAATCGGCATGGAAAGTATTAAAAAAACCACGGCCTATCCGGGGATCAAGCAGTCCACTCATTTTCTGAAATAACCGTGTTGTCCGGGACCAGGCCACATCATTGAGATCCCCAATGACCAGCACCCCTTCTTTATTGGTCTTGATATCCCTTCCCAGCATAAGTAATTCAGCGTCCCTATTGGTGGAGGTTTTACTTTCCGTGGGACTGGGGGGCTTGGGATGGAGACAGTGCAAGTGAATTCGTGATTTATCATCCAAGCGGAAGTAAGTATGAATAGAAGGAATATCATCCTGGACCAGGTATCTTACCTCAGTATCTTCTAATTCGATCTTTGAATAGAGATGCATTCCATAGAGATTGTCCAGCGGTATTTTTTTGCTATACTTATATTCCCCTTCAAGTGCCTCCAGGGCCTTTTCCCATTTTTTGTCAGATTCGAGGGTTAAAAAGATATCGGGGTCACGGTCACGGACCAAATCGATGAATTTCTGATATGATTTGTTTTCAGTGAGCACATTACTCACTAAAACGGAAACCAAACAATCTGAATTATGACCTTTATATTGTAAAACTTGTTTTTTAGCCAGATAAGTATAGGGATAAATCTGTTTGAACTGGTAACCCAGACTAAGGATTAGGGAGATAGTGGCCAGGTAATGCCAGCTTTGAGAAAAGTCATAATATAAAACAGAAATCAGGAGCATAATTCCAATCAGGAAACAGATTTGGATTCTTGGAAAATCAAAGCCTCTTATCCACCACTGGTCAAAACGGGTTGCAGATGCCAGGCTTGGGATCAACATTAAAACCGTAAAAAATAAGATAATGAGGTCCGTAATATTCATAGCTTAGAAAGTATAAGAAAGGGCAAGCCCACGGGAATTTAAGCCCGTGCCATTGATATTAAAAGAAGCTGTGGGATAAAGGTTTAGGTTTTCATTGGATTTTTTGTGAATTTCCGGAACCAGAATACCCGTAGCGGCACCGACCACAAAGCCAATGAGATTATCGCTAAGAAAATGCTTTCCGCTAGTTGTTCTCAAATAACTTACAAAAGCTGGAATGGCTACTGCGCCAGTCCATACATAAGGAATGGCAGGTGATTCGGGATTAAAATCCTGGAAGACCTTAGCAGTGAAAAAGGTCGCGGCGGAGGTTGCTGCCACGTGGCCTCCAAAAAATGAACGTTGTGCATCGTTATCCATTCGCTCCTTCATCGGTAAATTTTCATTGTAAACCAGCGGTCTGCTCTTATGAACAGCGCCCGCTGTTATGGTGAACATAGCGCCAACGGTAGCCATGGTTTCCAGGTAAAGTACGGAAATTTGCCCAAAGTTATTTCTTTCCGCATCACTTGGCAAAAATGCGATGGGCAGAGCAAAAGAGGCGTAAAAAGGCAGGTAACTCAATTCATCGTCTTTTTTGGAATAGTTACCAGCCACCCACCGGTCAACTTTCCAAATATCCTCTTTATCCAGGGCTTGTACTTCAGCTTCTGTTAATCCGGCTTTATTCTGAATCATCAGCACTCCTAGGGCGTTAAGTCCAAGCCCTGAAGTGATCCAAATTCCGTCTTTCAAAAGATCGGTTTGATAGGGAGATTTTTTTTCCTGTGAGGTTGCAAAAACGCAAAAAAATAGGCTTAGGATACAAAGCGATAGTTTCTTCATAGAAATTCAATTTCTTTTCAAAGCTCCTAACTAAGTTCTAAAATTTAAAGGATTTAAGAAAATAATAACATCAAAAGAAAGCTTATACTGAGAATAATTTAGAATTTCCGCTATTAACAAAAGTTTAATTGATGTTAATCCTAAGAGCTTTTCGTTTGTCTTTAAAATGCAGTAATTTTAAAGTATGAAGCAGCGAGATAATATGCAGGGAAGAGGTTTTGTTTTCAAAAGATTTGAAGAGCAGGCAAAAAGTCCTTTTGAAAATCTCTTTGAAATATTTAAAGAACTCATTACCCATACCTCCGGAGACCTAGAGGAAGCCCTGGAATGGCTTAAACAACTAGACCAGGAATACCAGCTTACTTCAGAGGATTATACCTTGGATGATTTTGTAGAAGATCTTAAAAAGAAAGGTTATATAAGAGAGGAATCTGAGGAGGGAGCAGGTATGACCATCACGGCAAAGACCGAGCGGGCGATAAGAAAGCAAGCCCTGGACCAGATATTTGGAAACCTTAGAAAAGGCACATCAGGAAATCATCGTACAAGCTATACGGGGACAGGAGATGAGCATACTGGTGACTTCAGGGATTATCAATACGGCGATTCCCTGGACCGGATTTCTATGACAGAGAGTTTGCGTAATGCCCAGATCCATCACGGGATTGGAAACTTCAATATGACCGAAGATGATCTGGTCGTGGAGGAAACTCATTTTAAATCCCAAATGAGTACGGTACTGATGATAGATATCAGTCATAGTATGATCCTCTATGGGGAGGATCGGATCACCCCGGCAAAAAAGGTTGCTATGGCGCTGGCCGAGCTCATAACCACAAGATATCCTAAAGACACTTTAGATATTATTGTCTTTGGCAATGATGCCTGGCAGGTTTCCATTGCGGACCTTCCATACCTAAAAGTAGGGCCTTACCACACCAATACGGTAGCCGGATTACAATTGGCCATGGATCTGCTTCGCAGAAAGCGGCATACCAACAAACAGATATTTATGATCACCGATGGTAAACCGAGCTGTATCAGGCAAAAGGATGGCACTTATTATAAGAATCCCATGGGTCTCGATCCTTTTATCATAGATAAATGTTACAATATGGCCCGGCAAGCCAGGAAATTGAAAATCCCGATTACCACTTTTATGATCGCACAGGATCCATACCTGATGCAGTTTGTTAGGGAGTTTACTTATGCCAATCAAGGGAAAGCGTTTTATACCGGGTTAAAAGGACTGGGAGAAATGATCTTTGAAGACTATGAAACCAACCGCAAAAAAAGAATTAGAGGCTGAAACCATTAAAAATGACTATGAAGAAAGAAGAAATTACAAGCCTGGGTGCACTGAAGAAAGCCGGGTATAAAAGCAGGAGTATAAAAGAAGAGCTTAGACAAAACCTCAGAGAGAAAATTAAAAAAGGGGAGCCTGCATTCCAGGGTATTTATGGTTATGAGTATACGGTAATCCCGGAACTCGAGCGCGCCATTCTGTCAAAACACAACATTAATCTTCTGGGATTACGCGGTCAGGCAAAGACCCGGCTGGCCAGGCTGATGGTAAATCTACTGGATGAATGGATGCCCATTGTACAGGGATCAGAGATAAGCGATGATCCTTTAAATCCGATTTCACGCTACGCCAAAGAACTGATCAGGGAGAAAGGGGATCAGACGCCAGTGGCCTGGGTGCATAGGGAGGAACGATTTTTTGAGAAGTTGGCTACTCCAGATGTGACTGTTGCCGATTTGATAGGCGATGTGGATCCGATAAAAGCGGCTAACCTGAAACTTTCTTACGCCGATGACCGGGTAATCCATTTCGGGATGATCCCAAGGGCCAACCGCAGTATATTTGTGATCAATGAGTTGCCTGACCTTCAGGCGCGCATACAAGTCGCTTTATTTAACATCTTACAGGAAGGTGATATTCAAATCCGTGGATTCAAACTGAGATTGCCTCTGGATATGCAATTTGTATTTACGGCTAATCCTGAAGACTATACCAATCGCGGAAGTATTGTTACCCCTCTAAAAGATAGGATAGGATCACAGATCCTTACCCATTATCCGGAGTCCCTTGAAGTGGCCAAGACCATCACCCGCCAGGAAGCAAGGCTCGATAAGGAGCAGGAAGAGATGGTTCATGTACCTGAACTTGCCAAGGATCTGTTGGAACAGATCAGTTTTGAGGCCAGAGAAAGCGAATTTATAGACGAAAAGAGCGGCATAAGTGCGCGGATGAGTATTACAGGATATGAGAACCTGCTCAGTACAGCGGAGCGCCGAAGCCTGAAGCTCGGAGAAACTAAAACCAGTGTGCGTTTCAGCGATTTTATGGGCGTCATTCCCAGTATTACTGGCAAAGTAGAACTGGTCTATGAAGGGGAGCAGGAAGGAGCAGCGGCTGTGGCCTTACAACTCATTGGCGAGGCCGTAAAAAGTCTTTTCCCCGATTATTTTCCGCAGATCGAAAAGCTTCAGAAACCCGATCAAAAGAGCCCTTACGATGATTTAGTGGCCTGGTTCTTTGATCAAAGTGAATTTGAGCTTCCCGATGAGCTCCCGGAAAAAGCCTATAAAGAAAAATTGAATTCCGTCCCAGCCCTGGAATCACTGATAAAAAAATATCAACCAGAGATTGAGGGGAAAGATAGCTATTTTCTGAAGGAATTTTTGTTATGGGGTCTTGTAGAATATAAAAAGCTCAGCAAACAGCGCTTTAGCCGAGGGATTCAGTTTAAAGATCTTTACGGTTCTTATATAAGCGGGATTTAAATAGATTAAATACAGGGAGTTGAATTCAAGTATTGATAATTCACTCCCTTTTTATTTATCAAAAATTCAGAAAACATCCTTAATTATGAATTATCTGCATTTCTGCCCCTAAAGCTTGCTTTTCGTTTTTCTTTCAGAGAAAAACCTGTACATTTATCACCATATTGCAGAATTAAATGGCAAAAAGTAATTTCTATTATAAGCGCTTTTCTTTTAACCCAATTCGGGTTGTTTTTACTATGATTACCGGTATTACCCCGTTTGGGGTATGCTGCTAATAATTTCCGCCACAAGTACATCTGTACATTTCTTAAACAACTTATCTCTTAAATTTAAAATTTCAAAAATGAATGTCCTGAAATTCGGGGGATCTTCCCTTGCAACACCCCAGCGTATAAAACTGGTAGCCCAAACTGTAGAAAAGCATCTTAAAAATGATTCCACCCTGGCTATATTCTCCGCCTTTGGTGGTGTCACCAATGATTTGCTGGAGATGGCAGAACTTGCTGCAAATGAAGATCCCACCTATAAAAAAATCCTTGAAAAAAATGAAAAACGGCATCTCGATGCAGTACGTGAACTCATTCCTGTAAATGACCAAAGTGCCATTTTAAGTAAAGTAAAGACCGAGTTTAATCGTCTTGAAACTTTATATGAAGGTGTGTATTTACTCAATGAGCTCTCCAATAAGACCAGACACGTAGTATCTGGTTTCGGAGAAATTCTCTCCTCACTGATCATCAACGCCTATTTCAAAAGCAAAGGAATTACAACCAGTTATGTGGATTCCCGTGAACTTGTAGTTTGCCGCAATAACAATGAAAAGGTGCAGGTGAATTACGTGAAGACCAATAGGAATATTGAGCATTATTTTGCCGGAAAGCCTAAAGGTTTATTTGTCGCTCCAGGATTCGTTGCAAAAAATGATGAAGGGGTACCAAGTACACTTGGACGAGGCGGTTCTGATTTTACCGCAGCGATTTTTTCTGCTGCTCTAGGTACCAAAAAGGTAATAATCTATACCGATGTCAACGGGATGTATACTGCTAATCCTATGATCGTTCCCCAGGCATATTCCCTGGATAAAATATCCTATGAAGAGGCCATGGAGCTTTCTCATTTTGGAGCTAAAGTCCTCTATCCGCCAACGCTTCAGCCTTTACTGGAAAAGCAAATTGAAATTCATATCAAAAATACGTTCAAGCCTGAGGAGCCCGGTACTATTGTATCAAAATCCAGTAAGGAAAACTTTCGTTGGGTTACCGGGATCACTCATATAGATTCCATTAAGCTTCTCAATATTGAAGGTAGCGGAATGGTCGGAATCCCAGGATTTTCCAAGCGTTTTTTTGAAGTGCTTTTTCAGGAAAATATCAACGTGGTGTTGATCACCCAGGCTTCTTCAGAGCACAGTATTTGTGTGGCTGTAAAGGATGATGAGGCCAAGGCTGCCAAGGAAGCCCTGGACGAAGCTTTTGAAGTAGAGATTCAGAATAAAAAAATAAAACCAGTCAGTATAGAGGAAAACGTGGCCATAGTTGCCCTTGTGGGTGATCGCATGAAAAGTCATCATGGACTAAGTGGAAAGATGTTTAGTGCTCTGGGCAATAACAATATTAATATCCGGGCGATAGCCCAGGGATCTTCAGAGCGAAATATATCGGCTGTTATCGCTAAGAAAGATGTAAAAAAAGCCCTCAATACTTTGCATGAACAATTTTTCGAGGTGCCTTCTAAAGAACTTAACCTCTTTATTACCGGGGTAGGCAATGTTGGCGGTAAGTTGCTGGCCCAACTTAAAAAGCAGGAGGATTACCTGTTAGAAAAACTCAGGCTTAAGGTGAGGGTCCTCGGGCTTTCTAATTCCAGGAAGATGGTTTTCAATGAAGAAGGAATAGACCTGCAGCACTGGGAGCAGGCCCTGGAAAAAGGCGTCAAAGCTGATAAAAGTGGGTTTTTCAAAAAAGTCCAGCAATTGAATTTGCGTAATAGTGTATTTGTAGACAATACCGCTAGCGCAGCGATCTCTTCCTGGTACAAACATTACCTGGCCAATTCCATCTCCGTGGTCACCTGTAATAAAATTGCCTGTGCCGATGACTATAGGAATTACCAGGAACTACAGGATCTATCCAGGGAGTATGGGGCTTCATTCCAATATGAAACCAATGTAGGGGCTGGGTTGCCTATTATCGACACCTTAAAAAACCTTGTGGCTTCCGGAGACCGGATCAAAAAGATCCAGGCGGTTCTTTCAGGTAGTTTGAATTTCGTATTTAATAATTATGATGCCAGTGCGCCGTTTTACAAAACAGTGGAAATGGCCATGAAAGAAGGATACACTGAACCTGATCCCAAAATAGATTTAAGCGGGGTAGATGTAGCCCGGAAGATCCTTATCCTTGCCCGTGAGACAGGATTAGAACTGGAGCTTGCGGATATCGAAAAGAAGAATTTCCTCTCAAAGGAGGCTTTGGATTCTCCAGACAATGAAGCCTTCTTTGAACTCCTTGAAAAAGATGAGCATAGCTTTAAGGAGATATATGAAAATGCAGAAAAGAATAATGCTCAACTAAAGTATGTAGCTCAGCTTGAAAATGGTAAAGCCCAGGTTGGGCTTCAGGAAGTTGGGAAGGACCATCCTTTTTATAATTTAAGCGGCAGTGATAATATCGTTTTATTTTTTACCGAGCGCTATCCGGATCAGCCCCTCATCGTTAAAGGCGCTGGAGCCGGAGCGGATGTTACTGCATCTGGAATATTTGCTGATGTGATAAGAATAGGAAAGAAATAAGCGATGGAAGAACTTCAAATTTTCGCTCCTGCCACCGTGGCCAATCTCTCATGTGGTTTTGATGTGTTGGGATGCTGTCTGGAAAACGTAGGGGACCGGATGCTGATCAGGAAAAATGATTACCATAAGCTGCAGATCACTAAAATTACCGGGCAGGAATTACCTATGGAAGTCGACCAGAATGTCGCCGGAGTAGCGGTAAAGGCCTTGCTTGAAAAAGCCGAAAGCACCCAGGGTTTTGATATCGAAATACATAAAAATATCAAAGCCGGTAGTGGGATAGGCAGCAGTGCAGCAAGCGCTGCCGGGGCCGTTTATGCGGTAAACAGACTCTTAGGTGAACCTTTTGGTATTAATGAGTTGATCCAATTTGCCATGGAAGGGGAGCGTTTGGCCAGTGGTAACGCGCATGCAGATAATGTAGCCCCTGCTTTGCTTGGAGGTTTTAGCCTGGTAAAGAGCTATGAGCCCCTGGAGATCCTTAAACTTCCGAGTCCTCCCGAATTACGCATGGTTATCCTTCATCCGCTAATCGAGATCAAAACCCGGGATTCCCGGGCTGTGATCAGACAAAATGTGAGTCTGCAGAAAGCCATTTCCCAATGGGGTAACCTGGCCGCCCTGGTGAGTAGTCTTTATACCGAGGACTATGCGTTGCTAGGGAGAAGCCTAAAAGATGAGATCATTGAACCTTTTAGGGCTATTCTGATCCCGCATTTTGATGAATTAAAATCGATTGCTATGGAAAACGGTGCGTTGGGCTTTGGAATCTCGGGCTCAGGACCTTCTGTTTTTGCCATGTGCAAAGGAGCGGAAAATGCTGAAAATGTCAGAGAAAAACTCGAGGCCTTTTACGGCGATAAAAATATTGCATTTGACCTTCACCTATCAAAAATTAATACCCAGGGAATAAAAGAACTATCATGAAATATTTCAGTTTAAATGACAAGAAGAATACCTCCAGCTTTGAAAATGCTGTTGTAAAAGGTTTGGCCCAGGACAAAGGCCTTTATTTTCCTGAAAGAATACCCCGTTTAGCTCCGGAATTTTTTGAAAACATCAGTGAGCGCTCACAGGAGGAGATCGCCTTTGAGGTGATCAGGGAATACATCCAGGATGAGATTCCTGAAAAAGACCTCAAAAGAATCATAAGTCAAACCCTGGATTTTGACTTTCCTGTGGTTCCTGTGGAAAGTAATATAGGTACCCTGGAACTTTTTCACGGGCCCACCCTGGCATTTAAAGATGTCGGGGCCAGGTTTATGGCCGGTTGCCTGGGCTATTTTATTAAGAAAAGCAACCTGGGGAATATAACCGTGCTGGTTGCAACCTCCGGTGACACAGGGGGAGCGGTTGCTAACGGTTTTCTCGGGGTCGATGGAATAGATGTAGTTATTTTATATCCTAAGGGGAAAGTAAGTGGAATCCAGGAAAAACAACTGACCACCCTTGGCCAAAATATACAAGCCCTGGAAGTAGATGGAAGTTTTGACGATTGCCAGGATATGGTTAAAACAGCTTTCCTGGATAATGAAATTCAAACAAAAAGACAGTTAACCTCTGCTAATTCCATCAATGTCGCCCGTTGGTTGCCACAGATGTTCTACTATTTCCTGGCCTGGAAACAGTTAAAAGGAAATAAGAAAGACCTGGTTTTTTCTGTGCCCAGCGGAAATTTCGGAAATATTTGTGCCGGTCTTATGGCCAGGGAGATGGGCTTGCCCATAAAACATTTTGTAGCGGCGAATAATGAGAATGACGTGGTGACCCGATACCTGAGAACCCAGAAATATGAGCCAAAACCCAGTGTGCATACTATTTCCAATGCTATGGATATCGGTAATCCCAGTAATTTTGTAAGGGTGCTGGAGCTCTTTGAGAATAATTTTAAAGACCTCAAAAAGATCCTTTCCAGTTATAGTTTTAATGATGAAGAAACCAGAAAAGCCATCAGGGATGTATACCGGAAAGATGCTTATGTTATGGATCCCCATGGCGCGGTTGGTTACCTTGGGTTAAAGGAGTTTTTAAAGGATAGGCAGGAGTATTACGGGGTGTTCCTTGAAACGGCCCATCCGGTTAAATTTCTGGATACTGTAGAAGCCGCAATTGAGAAAAAACTTGAGATTCCCGATAAGGTTCAGGCCTTTATGAGCAAAGAAAAAAAGACCTTGCTCATTCAGGGTTATGACCAACTAAAAGCCTATCTTCTAAAATAGAATAACCCCGGCAGGATACCCTGCCGGGGCTTTAAATTCTCTAAATCTTAGCTCACAGGCTTAAGAAATTTAAATGCAAAGGGATTTGAATGCTTGGCCTAATTTTTAATATTTCGCCGATTCTCCCTTTTTAGGAAGACTGTTTTCAATAAATTCCCTGATATCATCATTAGCATTTTTAAGATCTTCAGCTCTTAGGTACATCATGTGACCACTCTCATAGGCTTTAAAGCTTAAACGATCTCTCATTTTTCCGCTTTTATCAAGCTGCCACATGGAGTATTTGGCATTGAAATAAGTGGTAGCACCATCAAAATATCCAGATTGCACCAGGACATCTAGATTGGGGTTTTGGGCCATTGCTTGCCTTAGGTTCTCTCCGGTATTATCCCCGCTACGATCCCAGGGATGAACAGGTCCGAACATAAAATATTTTAGATCGGTTTTAAAATTAAGTTCATCGCGTAAATAATGATTGATCGCGGGAGTGAATGAATGTAACCAGGAGGTCAGTTCAGAATTATAATCGGGAGAATCGCCGGCTTCCCTGGCGTCCAGGCCAAGGTATCGGGAATCAAGTCTTCCAACAGTGTAGCCACTATCTTCACGTAAAAGTTCTTTCCAGAAATAACGGATCGGCACCTCGAGATTGTTTTGTAGAATCACGTTTTGAGAAAGTCCGGAATAATAAGCCATTTTTTCAGCCGCCTTTTGCTTTTTATCGGTATCGGTAAAACCTCCCTTGATCAGTACGGGTAACAGGTCGTTGATCGCATAGGTTTCTACTTCGGAAAGCAAGTCTTCCAGTTCCCTTTGTTGCAATTGCTCATCAAGGGCATTATGGTACCAGGCCGCCGCCGTAAAATAGGGTAGGCGATTTGCAACTTCTACCGGTCCATCGCGGTCAATACCGATATCTGTGGGAGAAACAAGAATCACTCCGTTGAGATACATCCATTGGCTGTTTTGAAGTTCCAGGGCCAGACCGGAAACCCTTGTCGTTCCATAACTTTCCCCAATAAGATATTTTGGTGACAACCAGCGATTGTTTCTGGTGACAAAGGTATTAAGCCACTCTGCCAGATATTTAATATCGGCTTGTACACCAAAGAATTTTTCCCGGTCTACTTTACCATCCTTATCCGGGATAGGTCTGGAATAACCGGTGTTCACCGGGTTGACGTACACGATATCAGCAACATCCAAAATCGAGTGGGGGTTATCTTTTATGCCATAGGGCTGAACCGGAAAGCC
Source organism: Salegentibacter profundi (assembly GCF_054121475.1). Classification (NCBI taxonomy): domain Bacteria; kingdom Pseudomonadati; phylum Bacteroidota; class Flavobacteriia; order Flavobacteriales; family Flavobacteriaceae; genus Salegentibacter; species Salegentibacter profundi. Next base: position 108,853 of record NZ_JBSYGG010000008.1, on the reverse strand, counting down.
TTCATCATCGATCTTTAATACGCGGGGGCCGGTATAGGCAATATGCATCCACACGGAAGCCGAACCGGGTCCTCCGTTAAAGGATATCACTAGCGGACGGTTTTCCCTGTTTAGAATATCACTACGCTGGTAATAGGTATAATAAAGGCTGGCAATGGGTTCTCCCGCCTCGTTCCAAACGGGTTGAGTCCCCGTGCTTGCGGTATACTTAATGTTTTGGCCCTTAATACGTACCGAATGCTGGGTGACCACGGTCGTATCTACTGGCACTTCAATTTTTTGTGCCTGGATTCCAAGACTTAAAAAAAGGAGCAAAATTGTAGAAATATATTTCATGTAATCAGGTTTTAGTTGAATTAAAACCGAAAATACACTGATTCGCGGAATCCTACAAAAAACTGAGGCTATTAAAACTTATTCCTCTTTTTTCGAGTTGAGATTTTCATCCTTGAAAATGATGATATAACTCAGATAAATCCCCATGAGCGCTGCCAGTAGAAAAAATACCATCGCCAGCCCGGGATAACCAAAAATGGTAAAGTCTGAGGGGACCTGCATCAGCATGGAAGCTCCAATAATCATCGCTGCGATGATAAGACCCAGGGTTATCCGGTTGGCAACTTTTTGAAAACCATCGGTGACCCGCTGTTCATCTATGGCATCGATATTTATCTTAAACCGGTTATTGGCCAGGTTATCGGATATTTTATTGATTCGTTCGGGGAGTTGCTCTGTGAGCTTTTTGGTTTCCAGCACAAAGGAAAAGAAGTTTTCAGGCTTTAATTCCTCGTACATCTTTTTGCTCATGATTTCATTCACATGTTTTTTGATGGCTTCCTTTAAATCGAAATCAGGATCTAATACGGCAATGATCTGATCCATATTCAACAGGATTTTGCCGAGTATATTAACTTCTACGGGGATATGAATATTATTAGTGGCGGCCACCCTGTTAAGCTGAATTAACAGCCTCCCTGTTTGCATATCTTTGGCACTGCCTTGCTGGCTGTCCATCACCAGGTCACTTATCTGTTTGTTAAATGCTTTCACCTGGGCTCGCTCTGGGTCATATTCGCTCATGTTTAACAATACATGGGCGGTTTCTTCTCCATTACTGCGACTGATTGCAATTAAGAGCTGGAGCAGGTCTTCCTGAAGGCTGGGACTGAATTTAGCCACCATGCCCAGGTCTATAAGGGCGATTTTCCCGTCCCTGGTAAATTTAATGTTTCCCGGATGCGGATCAGCGTGGACAAAACCATCGTTAATAACCTGTTGCAGGTAGGCTTCGACGAGTTCATCAACAATAGAACTATAATCTACCTCCAGTTGTTTTAAAGGGGAAATAGCCGTCACTTTCCTGCCGTCAATAAAATCCATGGTAAGGACTTTGGAAGTGCAATAGTCCATGATCGGTTGGGGTACGATAAGGTTTTTGAAGTGTTTGAGATTTTTACCTAAGGTAAGGAGGTTGGCTGCCTCCCGGTTATAATCAAGCTCTTGTAGCAGGATTCGCCTGAGTTCTGCCAGGACATTATCAAAGGCATAACGCCGGGCGACCTGGCTGTGCTTCACGGCCATTTCAGCCAGCTCTTCCAGGGTATCGAGGTCTTCCAAAAACTTTTTCCTAATACCGGGACGTTGTATTTTAACGGCTACCGGTTTTCCTGAGCGCAAGGTAGCCTTATGCACCTGGCCAATAGAGGCACTGGCAAGAGGTTCCTCATCAAAAGTCTCGAATGCTTTTGAAATCCGGGTCCCGATCTCCTGGTCAATGATCTTATGAACCTCTTCATAGGCGATGGGAGGTACATCGTCCTGTAGGCTGGCTAGGGCCTTTAAATAATTGTCGGGGAGCAGGTCTGGACGGGTGGAAAGCAATTGTCCCATTTTGATATAGGTTGGCCCCATATTTTTAAGATCCTCTACCAACTCCTCGGGGGTCTGGTCATATGCTGTTTCCTTTTCTTTATCTTCAGGCTCATCTTCCAGCGCTGAGTTAGCTGTTTGACGGAACAACTCACTATTCCAGTATTTGAGCATAAATCCAATGAACTTTCTATAGCGTTCCAGGTGATCAGGTAATACAGACATAAAAGTTTTAGTTAGTTTGTGGTAAATTAAAGATATCTATTTAATGTTATACCCCCAATAACTAGCGATTTCAATTGGTCATTTTTGGGAAATATTTAAAATAATCAGGATGAATCCTGGCCTTTTCCATACTGAAATTTTAAAATGAAAGCTCTTTACTGAGTTTATAGATATTTTGTGGGTGCCCGAAAATATAGAGCAGATCCCCTTGCTCAATGACCGTGTCCGGACCTATTTCTGTTAGGTAATGAGTATCTCGCTTAATGGTGAGAATGGTTAAATGGAATCTTTTTCCGATCTCTGATTCCTCAATGCTCTTACCCACTATGCTTTTGTTATTTTGCTGAACACAGATGGTAACGATTTCCTTATTAGGAATATGAAGGTGTTGCAGGGAAGGACGATGGGGTCTTCCCTTTAAGGAAGTGAGCATCTCATAATCCGAGGATCGAATATTATTGATGAAATCCTGGATCTCATTATAAGGCACCAGGTATTTCTTTAAGACCCTGGTAAAGATCTCAATGGAGGTCTCAAATTCTTCCGGGATCACTTCGTCGGCTCCGAGTTTGAGGTTTTCTTCTATTTCCCTGACATACCTGGTTCTCACGATTATAAAGGCGGCATTGGTAAAACTTCGGATATTACTGATAATCTTTTTGGTAGCACCAGGATCGGAAATGGCAATAACCACTACCCGTGCTTCATGAATATGCAGGTGTTGAAGAATTAATGGGTTTGTAGCATCTCCATACACTATGGGTTCTCCATTCTTTTTTGCCTTGTCGAATGCATCAGGATCTATATCTACAATCAAATAAGGAATTTCAGCATTTTTGGCTGCTTTGGAAATATTTTCCCCGTTTATACCATAGCCAATGATAATCAAATGGTCTTCCAGTGGCTTTTTTGCTTCTTCCTCTGAAACGGCACTTTTCTTTAAATTCTCCAAGCGCCTGCGTACCGGGGCGGGCACCGGTGCTTTTAGTAAAAAATAAGTAATCTTTGGTGAGGCCGATATTAAAAACGGCGTAAGGCCCATACTTATAATGGAGATGGCCAGAAAATACTGGTATACATTCTCTGGAAGGATGTTATTATCCATACCGACCCCGGAAAGCAGTAAAGAGAATTCCCCAACCTGGAACAGACCAAACATGGTCATAAACACCGTTCGGGGTGGATATTGCAAAACCATCACCGTTACGGCAATTATGATCATCTTAAGAAGCACTACCCCAATAACCAGAAGCAGGATATACCAAATATTTTCCGTAAAAAAATTGAGGTTTAATAGCGTTCCTACCGAGATAAAGAAAAAACTGATAAATATTTCCCTGAAGGGAAGCACATTGGCCGTAGCCTGGTGACTATACTCAGACTCAGAAATAATAAGTCCTGCAAAGAAGGCTCCCAGGGCCAGGGAAAGGCCGGCAGAGGAAGTGAGCCAGGCAATGGCGAAAATAAATACGACCACCGTTAAAATAAAGAGTTCCCTGCTTTTGGTCTTAACTACCATCTCGAAGACCTTGGGGACAATATAACGTGCAAGCAGATAGATTACCACGCCTAGGACCAGGAATTTAAGGATGAGCACACCCACGGTCTCAAGAATATTATTGGAAGCTCCGGCCAGCAATGGTGTAAACAGCATCATCGGGACTACAATGATATCCTGGAAGATGAGCACTCCCAGGCTAATACGCCCATGGGGGGAGGTGATTTCTCCTTTTTCCTGGAGGATTTTAAGAACGATAGCCGTACTGCTTAAAGAAAAAAGAAACCCCATAAACACTGCTGTATTTAAGGGTAATCCCATGAAATAGGCAAGCACAGCTGTAATTAGGATCGTACCGCCAACCTGCAGACTTCCCCCAAGGAGCACCGTACGTTTCATGGTGATAAGCTCCTTTAGTGATAGCTCAATTCCGATAATAAAAAGCAGGAAAATAATTCCGATTTCTGAAAGCAACTCGACCTCATGCTGACTGCTAATTAAGTTAAAGGCATAGGGTCCAGCGATTATTCCGGCCAGAAGAAACCCCAGTAAAGAAGGTACCTTCATTTTCTGAAACAAAAGAATGATCAGGATTGAAAGTCCAAGAATGATCACAATATCCTGTAAAATAGGGATTTCCATGTATCTCGGGAGTTGGTTGGTGTTATATGCCTAAGTTAACAGATTTAGGTGTATAACTAAAATAAAAAAGCGGCAGGTTTCCCTGCCGCTCTGCGCTTTAATTAAAATCTATTAACCTTTTAACCAAGCTTCGCGCAATTTTACCTGCGCATTATCATCATTTTTTTCAATTATCCTGGTCGAGGTGGTTGTGGGTTGGTGGGCTTTAGCTGTTAAGCTAAGTTCCTCACCATCACGGAGCACCACAACGGTAACTTCCTGACCTTCTTCCCAGGACTCCGCAGTCATAACCATATTATACGCCGTCTGGATATTATATTCCTGACCGTTGATAGACTTTATAATATCGCCACCTTCTATGCCCAGGTCATTGAGGAAAGAATTAAAGCTTATGTTTTCTCTAAAGAAAAGCGCTCCGGTATCTGGGTTACCGTCGATATAGGGAGTTTGACCGGCAATAAAATAACCGGTATTGGTCTGGTATTCTTCTTCCACCAGGCCTACTTTTTCGAAAAATTCATTGTAGGGAATAGGCGTGGAGCCCGATACATAGGTGTCAAAGAATTCCTGGATTTCCGGATAGGATAATTCAACAATCACCTCAATTAACTCCTGGTCATCAAAAGGTTGGTTTTTACCGTATTTTTCGGAAAGCCTTTTCATAAGATCAAGCAAACCGGTTTCTCCCTGGCTAAGTTCCCGTAACCTGATATCCAGGGCCATCCCAATCAGGGCGCCTTTCTGATACACATTATAATAGCTATCCTTATATTCAGGTTCCAGGATATTTTCACTCATTTCTGTAAATGGCATGGTATCATCGAAATTCTGGGATACTTCGATTTTTTCAGAGATTCGCTTGTAAAATTCCTCATTATCGATAAGGCCCTGATTGACCTGGAATAAATTAGCGAAATATTCGGTAACTCCTTCATACATCCACAGGTGCTTTGACATCTGGGGATCGTTATAATCGAAATAATGGATCTCCTTGGAATGAATATTAAGGGGCGTGAGGATGTGGAAGAATTCATGCGAGACCACATCGGTCATCGTTTGCTGCAGTTGTTCGGGTTGCATCATCTCAGGGAGCACCACCACGGTGGAGGTGTGATGTTCCAGGGCCCCAAAACCACGAGCATCTGGTTTTTCGGTATCCGAAAGGTATAAAAGGATGGCATACTTCCCGGTGTTGTCTATCTCTCCAAGAAAGTTTTTTTGGGCGGAGATCATTTTTTCAATTCCCGGCTTGATGTCTTTGGAAGTATATTTTTTATTTGGAGAATATACATTGATCAGGACCTCCATATCGTCGACCATAAAAGAGGTGGTATCAGGCTGGGAGTACATAATGGGATTATCGATAACCTGGAAATAGCGGTTAAGAAGGAAAACATCGGTTTGATGATCCATCTCAACCCCGTTGTCTATTTCGGAAAGATTCAGAGCCGTTCCCGGAATAATGCTTTTAGGTCGCGTTATTTCAAGACGGTATGGTTCTTCATTCATATTCTCAAAATAACCTACAAAACCGTGGAGGTTGAGCACAAAATTCTCTCCTTTGGCAATATTGGTCCCGCTGGGAGAGAAAACGCCCTCTTCTCCTTCGATATCATAGGTGTCATTAACAAAATAGGTTAACTTATCGAGGTCAGTGGCATTGGATATGATCCAGGTGTTTTCTTCTTCCCGGCGAAACTCCAGTTTATTTCCCTGATAATCCAGGGCAGTGAAATCTTCAATTAATTTCCCGTAATCATCATTGGAATAAGTACCGGGAACGGTTTTGGGGATATAAAACCTTATTTCTTCCCCGGTTAACCTATCCGGGTCAATACTTACTTTGACCTTATCTTCATTTACATTAACCAGGTCCAGGCTTGCGATGATGGGTTGTTTGGGTTCGGGCTGAATTGTAGTTGTTTTACACGAATAAAGGCTGCCCAGCAGGGCAAGGGTGTATAGAATCTTCTTCATTATAAAAGTGACTTTTGCCTATTAGACTGAGGAAAACCAAAAAGGTTACATTTAAAAAGGATTTTTTTAACCAGGGCATAAAAATACCCCCAAATAGTTTGTGACCGATTGGGGGTACTTCCCTTATGGATGTTTCTTGAAATAACTGCTTAGGTTCTTACATGACCTTCACCTAAGACATAATATTTATTGGTGACCAGTTGCTTTAATCCAAGAGGACCACGGTGATGAAGTTTGTCGGTACTTATGGCCAGCTCTGCACCAACCCCCATTTGGCCGCCATCGGTAAATCGGGTAGAGGCATTGTGGTAAACCGCGGCACTGTCCACCTGCTCCATAAAAGTCTTGGCTTCTTCTTTATCTGTGGTGATGATTGAAGCCGAATGACCTCCAGAATACTTATTAATCTTTTCGATGGCCTTATCCAAACCGTCAACACTTCCCAGAACGATTTTCATGGCTAGAAATTCTTCATACCAGGTATCTTCGGAAGAGACTTTTTCCTCATCGGTTAAAACCTTAGAGACTTCCTCGTCTACCAGGATAGCAACCTCATGGGATTTGAACATCTCCTGGAGTGCTTTTAGTTTATCTTCGTAGCCGGGAATGTTTTTATCAATGAGGACCTTGTCCAGGGCGTTACATCCGGAAATCTTATCGATTTTAGCATTTAACATTACCTTTTTAGCTGTTTCGAAATCAGCGTTTTTAGAAACGTAAAGGAAGTTGTTGCCACGGCCGCTTACCAGAACTGCTCCAGTGGCGTGTTCTTTTACAAAGGCGATAAGGCGCTCTCCACCACGGGGAACAATAAGATCGATATGGACCGGTGGGTTTTTAAGGAATTCCTGGGTTTGGCTGCGATCTAGTTTCAACATCTCGATCCAGTTTTTATCCAAACCGTTTTCTTCCAGGGCCTCGTGCCAGCATTGTTCCAGGATCTTATTGCTGTGAAAAGCTTCTTTTCCTCCTTTTAAATAAATTTTATTATTGGCTTTAAAGGCCAGCATTGCTGCTTCAATGGTAACATCAGGCCTGGATTCATAGATGATCATAATAGTACCAAAGGGCGCTGTTTTATTGGTGATATCCAGCCCGGTATCCAGGCGACGATGTTCTATGGTTTTGCCCACTGGATCTTCCTGTTCCATTACTTCTTTGACGGATTGGATCATCGAATCCACCTTTTTCTCATCGACGATAAGCCTGTCATACATGGCCTGATCGCTTTTCCCAAAGGCTTCAAGGTCCTTTTTATTTGCTTCAATTATTTCCTTGCGCTTTTCATCCAGGATTCGCATCATGGACTTCAGCACATTATTTTTTGTTTTGGTGTCTATCAACTTCATTTTAAAATAGATTTTTTTAATACTCCTTTTAACTACCGTTTGCTTAAGCGGTAAATTTAGTGCCTACAGGTTTCCCTTCCATAATATCCAGAATGACATTAGGTCGTTTACCATTGGCGATATAAGTAGTGATGTTTTTAGCGGCGGTTCCCTTAGCGATTTTAATCTTGGATTCCATTCCGCCACGGCCTTCACCTTCGCCTTTATCGGATTCCTGAACGTATTTTTCTACATTTTGATCAATCTGTACCTTGTTGAGTTTTTCTGAATCTTCATGATCTGGGTGACCGGTATACAGTCCTTCGGTATCACTTAATATGATAAGGGCATCTGCCTGGATTAATTCTGCAACCAGACTTGCGAGTTCATCATTATCAGAAAACATGGACATGGTAACCGAAACCGCATCATCTTCATTGGCAATAGGGATAATTCCCTCAGAGAGCAAGGATTCATAGCAATTGATCATATTCTCCCGGTGAATGCCCGGGCTAAAATCCCTTTTTGTGGCCAATACCTGAGCACATCGCATTCCATAATCATGAAATATGCTGTAATAATGACGCATCATTCGCGGTTGTCCTACCGAGGAGAAAACCTGTCTCCTTTTCGAAGGGTCAGTGATCTGAACATCTCCCAGGATTTCTTTCCCTGCTATGGCAGATCCAGAGGATACAAGCACCACCAAAATATCTTCTTCATATAAAGTGGCGATCTGTTCTACAAGGTTTTTTAATATAGGTTGTAAAATTCTGTTGTCTTTGTTGGTCATCACATTGGTTCCAACCTTTACAACGATTCTCTTTTTTTCCATTTCTATTGGTTTGAAATAAAATTTATGCTTACTCCTTTCCTAGTTCAACTGCTCTGTCAAACGCGGCATAGGCAGCCTCTTTAATTAGTTCCTTAACATTGTTATCTTCCATGGAATCAAGGGCGGCTCTGGTAGTTCCTCCTTTTGAAGCTACGCGTTCCATCCAGGTTTCTGGAGATAGATCAGATTCGTTAAACAATTTAACTGCGCCTTCAAAGGTTTGACTTACCAGTACCTTGGAATCATTTTTAGAGAAGCCCATTTTCAGCGCTGCTTCAAGCATGGATTGCATGAAATAAAATACATATGCGGGTCCGCTACCGGAAATCCCCGTGGAAGCATCGATAAATTTTTCTGTTTCTACATGGATGGACTCCCCAGTGGTATCCAGCAGGTTTCTAACCATCAGTAATTCTACGCGGGATACTTCTTCTGATTCCGTATAAGAAGTGACTCCTTTTCCTACCTGTGCAGGAAGATTAGGCATAGACCTTACAACTTTTTTAACCCCAAGGCCTTCCTGGATTTTGGCTATAGTCACGCCTGCCATCAGGGAAACGAAAATTTGTTCATCATTTACCATGGAGCGGATTTCCTCAAAAAGACCTTCGCAGTGATATGGCTTTACCGCCAGGAAAACAACATCGGCATCGGGTAGACATTCTTCGATATCATCGTAAACATCAAAATGCTCTAATTTGCTTAAACTGGTGATTATATCAGCAGATTTATCAAAGATCATTAAGTTTCTGCGGTTTAATAAACTGGACTTGGCCATTCCTTCGGCATAAGTAAGTCCCATATTTCCGGCTCCGATAAGTAATACTTTCATGTACTGTTTTTTTGGTTAATTTTTTAAAGTGGCTTTTCAGCCTGTTTTTATTTAAACACGGTCCTATATGGCTCAAAGACCATGCAAGCTTTCCGAAGATGCCGCTCTTTGGAAGCTTTGCTGATAGTAATTTAAAGTATTTTGAGCGCTTTTAATCCTGAAGAAAGGTTAAAACTAATTTAAAATTTTAAGCCAAAGCTTAGCCTTCAGGGACTCACCGCTGACTCACCCCAAGGATAGTCAAGCATTAAACCCAGGCTGTAATGGATGTTTTGAGCTATTTTTTGGAAGTAAATGTGTTATTATAGGAAAGAAAATTAAGAGGATTTTTACCATTGAGTTAATCGATGCGGTATAGATTAAACTTATTGTAAAAGAAAACCTGCAATATTGGCAGGGTGAAGTTGCCCTATTAGTCACGAAAAGGTTTTCGTAAAAAAAGCTTATTAGGGAAGAATACCATCCCATTTTAAGCTAGTAATCAATAGCTCTACATACTGTTTGATGCTTCTGCGTACCCTTTTCGGTTTTTTAAGATCGATTTCTCCCTGCCATAGCAGTTCTCTTTGACGATTTTCAGGAAGGGTGTAAATCGAGGTCACCGTGTGGTAAATCTTGGAGTCCCCGGAAACATCATCGCCATGGAAAATGCCCTGGTTGGAATAGTAATCGCTCTTGAAACTTCTATAACTCCCTTTTAAACTAGAAAGGCTCGTGCGCAAATCTTTGTGGGATTCCACCTGAACGATCTTGCTAAGGAGCACTGTATTATAACCTTCTTCAAGGAGGTAGGTCTCCAGGGTATCCAGCTGAATTTCTGTGCTGTCTCCAGGGGCAAGTTTTCCGTTTAAAACGGATATACTGCTGACCGCTTCCACATGATGCTTTTTAAATTCTTTTTCCAGTAAGTTCTCAAAAGCCTGCCGGAATTCTGTGACCGGGGTCATTCCTATTATTAATATTTTCTCGATTTTTGGTTTTTCGGCGCGATATGGAGTATGAGATTCCACCAGACGCGTAGTACTACAGCCTGTTACTAACAAAAAATAAAGAATCACGAGAAAATATCTCATCCGGAGTTTTTTTAGTTTTTAAATTTCCAAAACTTCATCACCTATTCCAGGAGCCTTTTCTGCTTTTGTTTTTTAAGGGCACCGGAAACCTTTGCGAAAATATCTTTTTTTAATTGTGAATAGGATTCCCAATAGCCATTGAGGTCTTTAAGTAGCACCCTATGTTCCTCCTTATACTTTTTTTCTTCTTCAGGTTGATCTACGCCATCTAGTAGAATATCCAGTCCATTTTTATGGGAGGAGACCCTTTCTGCTAGCTCCTTCATTTTCTTTTTGGATTCGGTAAGTTGGTCAATAAGGACTTTAACCTCCCCGGTTAAATTGGATTCAATAATGGGGAGGGTATATTCCCTTAGCATATCTTCAAAAAACAGATGTTCATCTTCGTTAAAAGCAAGGTTAGAACTCCATTGCTGTGCGCTATAGTGCATCTCTTCAGGACTCTTCCATTCGATATACCTGAAATTTTTCTGATCTTTCATGATGGTTAATATTATATGAATGATTATGTTTTTGCGATTAACAGATCCCCGGTGTAATTAAATATTTGCGATTGTAAATCCTTAAAACCCGTGATGAATTTTGTGAGTTTTTCTTTTAATGCCCAATGTTGCTCGCGGTAAAAACCTTCACAACTGATATCATCGCATTCTCTCATGCCCTCCAGGTCGTATTTATGATTGTGAACTTCCTGGTTAAGAAGGAAAATGTCAGCACGATAGGTATCCAGCCTTTTTTTAAAGCTTTCAAACATCTCGAACATATTAGGCTGCCCGGAATTAAAAATATCAGCCACCAGATACTTGGTAAGAAAACGGATGTGCTCTGTGGCATTAAAGATTTCATGGAGCCAGGCATCGGTTTCTTTTTGTAGTTCTTCGGTGCTGCCATCCCTATCATTATATCGATTCCTGAAAGATGTTGCCATAGGTTTTAAATTTAAATACTCCTAAATTTACAACAAAAAAGAGCTACGTAAAATGATAATTATCAAAAGATTATAAACTTTAAGAGGCCGTAAAACTTTCGTGAAGTTTGGGGATGGATGCCTTCCAGTGGTACACCTCTTTAAGCTTAACTCTTAGGGCATCCAAGGCATGTGATTCCCCGTGAACCAGGAAAACCTGCTCTGGAATATTTTTGATCTGGCTGGTCCACCTTAGTATGCCCGCCTGGTCGGCGTGTGCAGAAAGGCTATCCAGATGTATTATTTTGGCTTTAACCTGGCAGTACTTACCAAAAATCTTGATTTCCTGGCTGCCTTCTAGAAGCTGTCGGCCCCTGGTGCCTTCGGCCTGGAAACCCACCAGCAGTACCGTAGTTTCAGGCTTTTCGAGATAATATCGCAGGTAAGTGAGCACCCGTCCCCCGGTGACCATTCCGCTACCTGCAATGACCACTTTCGGGCGGTTATAGTCTATGGTTTTCCAGGTGTCCTGGTAAGAGGTGATTATTTTAAAGTGCTTTTTCATTTCCTGGAATTCCATTAAATCCAGTTTATGCCATTGCGGAAAACGCTGAAAAACCTCCAGCACTTCATTCCCCATAGGACTATCAATGAAGATCGGAATATTCGGAATTTTATTCTTCTTAAAAAGTTGCCAGAGTTTAAACATCAGGCTTTGGAGTCGTTCTACCGCAAAGCTGGGAATGATAAGACTCCCGTTTTGATTAATCACCTTTTCAATTTCCGAACTTAAAATATCATCAACAGGCTCCAGGGGATGCTGGCGGTCCCCATAGGTGCTTTCCAGGATGAGATAATCCGCCCATTGGGGCCGCTCGGGCGGTTCGAGTAAAAGATCCTCTTCCCTTCCGATATCGCCTGAAAACACCCATATTTTTCCGGAAATATCCAATTCAATAAAGGTAGCTCCGATAATATGGCCGTTTTTTCTAAAACGGACCTTTATATTTTCAGAAAGCTGGATCCAAAGTTCTGGTTCCACTTTTTCAAATAATGTGATCGCTTTTTCGGCTTGCTCAGTATTATAAAACGGTAGGGCGGGGCTATGGCTGCTGAAATTCTCTTTATTAGCCCTTTCTGCATTTTCCTCCTGGATTTTAGCACTGTCTTTTAGAATAATCGAGGCTATTGCCAGGCTAGGTGAGGTCCCTAAAACAGGTCCATTAAATCCTTGCATGACCAAACGGGGTAAATAGCCCGAATGATCTAAATGCCCATGGGTAAGAAGCACCGCGTCAATATTTTTTGGCGGAAAAGCAAACCCCTCCCAGTTGAGCTCACGTAATTCTTTAAGACCCTGGAACATCCCGGCATCGACCAGGATGGTATAACCCGGGGTTTCCAACAGGAATTTTGAGCCGGTAACTGTTCCAGCTGCACCGTAAAAACTGAGTTTTATATTATTCATTTTTGTGTTTTACATAAACCTCTCATTTCTTCCAAAATATGTTTTTTACGGTTAGAAGAAATTCCCAGGTGGTCGAGGTAAAAATCATCATTGACCAGTTCGCGGCAGAGTACTACATCCCGACTCAGCAGAAACTGTTTTTCCCGCTTACTGAGCAGCACAGATACGGTGATTGGGTATAAACCGGAATGATCTATCCGTTCCTTGAGGCTGTTTCCCTTTGGATAATCCCAACTCAATAGCTTTAAGCCTGCGCATTTGCCGTATAGAACGGCGTCCCTGGTAAATCGGGTATTGGTCACTACCCATCCCTGGGAGAAGAAAAATGGGTTATCCTTTTTTACTTTATTGAAGTTTTCAATATCCCGAAACCGGGAATGAATATAAAGTGGAACTTTCACATCACAGCTTTTTCCAGGCAGGCTGTGAAATTTACATTCCATAAGCAATATTTCATTCTCCTGGGAGGCGATTATATCGACTTCGTGTGTAACACAGGCCCCCTGGAAGATATCACCGATTTCCACCTGATAACCGCTGTATTTAAAAACTGCCCCTACGAATTTTTCAAAAGGAAAGCCTGTTGGACCAAGCTCATAAATGGCATTTTTTAATTTATAGCGGGAGGCCATAAGGTGATCCTTATTTTTTAATAACCTGAAGGCCCGATTATAAATTTCCTTGGTGGTTATTCCTGGGTAGAGTTCTTCTTTGAGCCTGGAAATAATTTTTTCGATGACCTCTTTGCTTGCCCCGGCACGGCCAAGAGAAATAGCCACCTTTTCTTCAGAAAAAACGGCCTGCTGACCAGAGGCTTTTATAATTTTTAGTTCAGAGGTATCCATAGCTAAGGTACGGTTATTTAAATCACAAAAATTAAAATAAGCGAGGCAGGTACCTGGTTTCAGGAAGCACCAGGATGGGAACTCTTGGTTTTTTAGTGATCTGGTGTAAGACAGACCTTGAAAATATCTTTTTAAAGAAACCTGGTTTTTCCCTGTTTAAGATTAGTAGCTGACTGCCACGGCTTTCGATAAAGGTGATTATTCCCTTGGTGACTGATATGTTGGTAAGGGTATGAAAGCTGTGCGAAATATTGCGAAACAGCTCCTGCAAGTAATCCCTGTTGGTTTCCTGCTGTTCATCCATCTGGTCATGTTCCTGGACATACAAAACCCTTATGGTGGCTGAAAACCTGTTGGCAATTTCGCTAACATAATTAACCCCGGCCTGGGAACATTTATAGCGAAAGTTAGTGGCAAACACCACTTCCTTTTGAATGTCGGGAACAAAAAGGGCATTTTCCGGAACAATGAGTAGAGGGCAGGTGTTGCAATGGTCCGATACATGGACGGTGTTGCTTCCAAAAATGCGATTTTCAGGATCTCCGGAGCCCTTGGTACCCATCACGACCAGATTGATGTTGTACTTTTCAATAGCCCATTTTATCGCCTCGGTAACACTGTTATACATGGAAATAATCTTGAAATGATGATTGGGATTCTCATTCATAAGGCTAAGACTATCCAGAAGTTTCTCTAACCCCTCTTTGGATTGCTCATGGGCCAGGTCATAAGCAGGTTCACCAGGTTCGGGCACCATAAGGCTGGTGGTTGTAAAATATTCGGTTTGAAAAGCATTCAACAGGTAAAAGGTGCAAACATCTTTTTCAAATAAATGAATGCTATACTCCAAAGCCTTCCAGGCATTTTTAGAGAAATCGGTGGGGACAAGTACATTTTTCATGACTAGGAAGAATATTTCCCCGAAGGAATTACCAGAAAAGGAACTTTGATATGAAATCCTATTTTATTGATCACAGGCCGGAAAAGCAGATTCTCAAAGAAGGAATGCTTGTTATTGATCATAACCAGCATATCGGTAGGATGCTCATTTTGAAAATCATAAATAGCTTCGGTAAGCGCTTTCTTTTGTATGCTGTAAAACTGATGCTTTACCGAGTCCATTTGAGTGGCCAGTAATTTTTTATGCTGTTCCTTTTCGGGAGATAATTCTTTTTTACTCAGCACATGGAGGATATTGAGCCTGGAATCATAATTTTTAATAATTTCCTTAAGGAGCTGAAGTTGCTTGCTGCTGTAATCCAATTCATAATCCGTAGGAAACAAAATGTTGTCTGGCCTGGTAAATTCGTATTCTGATGGAATTGCCAGAATGGGGCACTTAACTTTCTTAATGGCCTGGACGGTATTGGTTCCCATGAGCACCTCCTGGGCCCCGGTGGCCCCTTGTGTCCCCATAACCACTAGGTCGATCTCTTTTGCTTTTACCTGGTCCTTTATCTCTTCAATCAAAAGATTGAAGGCAGAGATCAATTCAAAGTGGTGTTTTGGACTCTTATCTGTTTTGGTAATGCGTTGCTTAACCTTTCGCAGTCCTTTTTCTGAATTTTCCCGGTAAATTTCTTCTAAACCGGGTTGTGTGGTGCTGTATAGGATATATTCAGTGTCGTATAAAACCGGAGTGAAGGTGTTTAATAAAAAGAAGGTGCATTCTTCATCCTTGAACAAACTCACCGCATATTTCAGGGCGTTGATGGAGTTTGTGGAAAAATCGGTGGGCATTAATATTTTTTTCATCACTTTAGGTTTTAAGGGTTAAACACATTCCCGGTTAAAATTCTGGAGGACCAGTAAAGGTATTTTAGGATTCAGACCTATTTTGTCCAATGTGCCTTCAAATAGTATATTTTCCCATTCACTATGCCTGGAATTGACCAATACCAAGATATCGGTCTTTTGTTTTTCGATAAATTCCATGATCGTGCTTACCTTATCTACACCCGCTACCTGGTGCGTTTGGAACTTTATATTATGAAACTGTTCTTTTAGAAAGCTTAGGTTATCTTTTTGCCTGAAGGATTCCAGTGGATATTTTGAGATATATAAAGTATGGATCTCCGAACCGAAGACCCGGGCAATTTCGCTCACTAGTTTTAGTTCCCTTTTTTGGTAAGGCACCAGGAAATTGGTAGGAAAAAGGATCTTCTCCGGGGTGTTATATTGGTAACCGGCCGGGATGCTCAATACCGGGCATTGAACATACTTCATAACCAGTAGGGTATTGGTACCAAAACTTATATTCCGATCATCGGTTTTGCCCCGGGTTCCCATAATGCAGAGATCAGCGTTTTCCGAATCTACAAGATCATTTACCTCATCGACCAGGGCACCAAATGCAGCGACTTTATGATAAGTATGATGAGGGTTAGGCGCTATTTTCCGGATTTTCAAAAGACTTTCTTCCAGTTTTTCTTTAGCCTGGCTTAACACTTTTTCCTTAAGCTCATCCATAAGGCTTCGGCTTAAAATGCTTTCATCGTTATAGACTTCGTCGGCATAAGCGTGAAGGAGAAAAAATTCACAGGTTTCATATTTCAGTAGCTCTACTGCGTATTTAAGCGCATTGAAAGCATTGGCTGAAAAATCGGTTGGGAATACTATTTTTCTCATCTTTTCCTGGATTTGAATCTACTCAAATTTAACAGAATTAAGTGCTGGAAACTATGACGAAAATCAGTAAAACCCCCTGTTTATAAAATCATTATGAAATGCCTGGTTTGATTTAGATGATGTTTATCATTTTTTAATTTAAGGTGATAGGGTATCTTTAATTACTAATTCAAAAAAATAAAACGATGAAACCTATTCGCCTATTTTTGGTCCTGCTCATACCATTTATGATGGATGCCCAGGAATTAAAAGACCTTAGTTATGTGGGAGCACTCCATGAAGGGTATGCACCGGTGAAAAAAAATAACCAGTGGGGATTTATAAATTCATCGGGTGAATTAATTGTTGATTTCAGAAATGACCTGATTGAAAATGAAAAGGTCGTCACTTCCGGGGACCTGGGAGTAGCTACTCAGAAAAGGCCAGTGATGCAGGAGAAAAGGGCGATCATTAAAAAAAATATCGAGGGAGTCAATTATTATGGATTTATAAACGAAAAAGGGGAGGAGGTCATCGCTCCTGAGTTTTTGAATGTATCCCTGTTCAATGATGGAAAAGCCCTGGCCCTTAAACTTGAAGGAGAACAATTGGGCAAGAATGAAGTACTGGGAAAAAGAGTGATCTCCTATAAATACGACGTTGTTGTTATCGATCCTGACGGGGAAGTATTGCAGTATTTAGCCGGACCGTTCCCGGTCACCGTTTCCAAAAGAAATCTTAGGGATGCACCTCCAATTGCAGCGAGGACCCTGGGGGAAAACCTGATCAGTGTAAGAGGACCGGATAAACTCTGGCAGGTCTACCAATATTAATACTAAAAAAGGGGCAAAAATTTTTGCCCCTTTTAGTTTAAGAAACCTTAATGGTTCTTTGCTTTTTTTATGCCTGGGCTTGGGTTTTCTTCTCAAGCTTCATTTTCAGAATTCCGTCTTTATAACTGGCCTTAACATCCTTTTCCTCATCGATACTCTCAGGTAGACTCATAGAACGGGAAAAACTGTTATAACTGAATTCCTTTCTTAAAAATCCTTCTTTCTCTTCCTCAGATTTTTCTTCTTTTTCCGCAGAGATGGTCAGGATACCATCTTCCATAGTGATTTTAAAATCATCTTTTTCAAGCCCAGGAGCGGCCAGTTCGATTTCGTAATCTTTTTCATGATCCCTGACATTGACAGCTGGACTGAAATCGAAATCTTCACCATTAAAAATGCGATTTAAATTGTTCAGTCTTCTTGTGTCCATCAATTCAGAAAAAAAGGGATCATTGGCAAATAAGGAAGTGCCCCACATGGGGCGGCGACGTTTGTTGGATTTAACTAGTGACATAATATTAAAATTTTAAAGGTTAATAAATACCTTTCTAATGTATTTGATTAAAGGCAAGTGGGGAATGATAAATATCAATTTTTAAAAAATAAATTGGGCTTGATCCCTAATTTGATCGGGACCCTTAAGAAGGAGATCCCATTAAAAACAGAAACAGGAGCTCCAAGTCTCCTGTTTCTTTTAAGAAGGTATTAAACGTATTTCTAATTCTTTTGTGATACCAGTGATCTTACGCGCAGTAAAATTTGTGTATCGATTAGATAATCACCTTTGATACCTTCTCAATTTGATTTTTAACATCAATCAAGTACTTAAAAACCAAATTTTATATTTGCGATAGCTCGGCAGTCAATGACTGTTTGCTAGCGACTAATGTACTAAGCCCGGAAAGGGTAAAGAATGACATTTGTCATTTTTCCGCTTTTTAACATATTATTTTCCACTGGCCTGGAATTCTGAAGGTAAGGAGATAAAATAGAAACAGGAGTACCATGACTCCTGTTTCCTAAGAAGGTATTAAATATATTTTCTAACTTTTTGATTGATACCAGTGATCTTACCCTAGGTAAAATTTGTGTATCAAGTTAAAAATATGCTTTGATACCCTCTTAATTTGATTTTTAACTCCAATAAAGTACTTAAAAACCAAATGCTTTTATTCTCATTAAGCCGGCAGTTTCTTATTGCTTTCTGAGATCTAATTTATCACAGCCAGGTGGGCTAAAGAATGATATTTATCATCCTGGGTTTTTTTAACAGATAATTAGCAAATTCTGAGGCTATTTTATGCTCATGAGTTTCTGCATATTAAGAATCCTTATATTGCGTCCTTCAATACCTATGATTCCGCTTTTCCTTAAACTGGATAAACTTCGGATAAAGCTCTCTGTAGAAATTCCGGCTACACTGGCAAGATCGGTCCTGGAGATTCTGATGCCTTCCCGCGCGCTTTCAGGCATAAGTTCCGCAAACTGCCTTATGGTACTGGTGGTCTTTCTCAATACGGAGGCATAGGCCATTTCCAGGAGGTGGCTTTTTATAAGTGCAAGATTATCTGATAATAATTGGGCAACCTCCAGGGTTAAATGCTGACTTAAATTGAGAATCTCCTGAAACTTAAGACTGGAAAGCCTGTAGGAGAAACTGTTTTCCAAAGCGGTAGCAGTCTCCGGGTAAAAAGAAGTATCCATAAAATAATAAAACCCAAAAACATCGGAATTCTTATACAGGCCGGTAATGAGTTCCTTGCCATATTCATCCATTCGGTGGGTTTTTATTAAACCATATTTAATAAGATAGATATAATTCGCATTCTTTCCTTCCCGGTAGACTTCCTCATTCTTCTCGATTTCAAGGCTTTCCCCTGAACGTTCAAAATAGGTCCGTAATTCATCCAAGGTATTGATCTGATGAATTCCGGGAGCGGCGATCTTCTTTTTCTGTATTTTTTCGTGTTTCGATAACCGGGTACTTATGGCCATTAAGAGATCCCGCTCATGAAAAGGTTTAGTGAGGTAATCATCCGCCCCCATATTCATTCCGAATCTAATATCTTCGACCTCCGATTTTGCAGATAAAAAAATAAATGGAATGTCCCGGGTTTCTTTGTCCTGGTATAAACGCTTTAAAAGTTCATACCCATCCATAACCGGCATAAGTATATCACTGATGATAAGATCGGGTTTATATTCTTTGGCCGCTTTTAAACCTTCTTTCCCGTTTTCGGCTGTGAAAACACGGTAATTTTCTATTTCCAGGAGTTCCCGGGTGTTTTCCCGAAGTATTTTATCGTCTTCGATAATGAGAATTTTTTTCATCACAAAAATATTATCCAGGTGCAATTAAAATAAGTCCGGGGCGAATTCATGTGGGGGGTAAAAAAAGATTCTATCTTATAGAGAGGAACCTCCATATAAATATACACAGAAAAACTTGTAAAATTCTGGTGAGATCAAAAAAATATTTATTGGGACTTTACCAGTGGAGCTATAGTTATTGTTGAGTTTAGCGAAAATTATTCTTCAAAGGCTTTGGCAGCTCAGACGCCTACTGATTTATATCATTTTATTAATAAACCAGCTGCAGTAATTTTACAGGTTTGAGAAGGACCTAATATAGAATTAATTTAAGTAAGCTTTCCCGCTGAATCAAAAGCTTTTCGTAAATTTAAGAGCGACAAATACCTTTAAAGATGGGAAGAGATATTCATAGTTATACAGCCGATTCTTTTTATATTCACCTGGGTAAACTATTTTATGCCGTAGCGGCTGCCGATAAAGTGGTTAGGGAACAAGAAATCAGGACTCTTAAAGAGATCGTTGAGAAGCAATGGCTTGAGCACGATAAGTTCGAGGATGAATTTGGGACGGATGCTGCCTACCAGATCGAGATAATTTTTGACTGGTTGGATGAAAATAACCCGCAACCAGGAGATTCCTACGCGGATTTCGAAGATTATTACAAGGAACACCAGGCTTTATTTACGCCCAAGGTTAAACAAATGATTTGGAAGACAGCCGATGCGATAGCGGCTTCTTATGCAGGAAAAAATAAAAGTGAACTTATCCTGCTCTCCAAATTAAAATCACTGTTAAAAAATTAATTCCATGACCCCTTATACCTGTCAAAGTTGCGGCCTGCCCTTTACCAAAGAATTGCGTGGCACCAACAGGGATCAATCCTTCAATACTGATTATTGTATTGATTGTTTTAAGGATGGCAAATTCACCGATCCTCACGTAAACTTGCATCAGTTGGAAATCCAACTCCTGGAGCGGGCTGAGCACCATAATGGAATATCCCTTGAAGAAGCACAGCAGATCATTCGGAGTCTACCTGAGTTGAAGCGCTGGCGCATGGAGAATATTTAAGGATTGATATTCTTAAAACCCACCTTGCTTTTGGGAATGGGGACTTCCCATTTAATCAATTCTTTTAAAAATTCATCTATTTTTTCTACTACCAGTTTCTCGGTAATGGCAGCGGGGGAGTAGATACCCATTTCCACCAGGTCATTTTCCACGGACATCCAGTTTTCTGGAACTGGAAAGAGGGTGAAGATTTCAATATCTCCGTTATGAAGTTGTGAAAATACTAAGGCTCCGCCCTGGAGAAACTGGTAGGTGGGAATCTGTCCTGTTTTAATAATCAGCTCCGGTGGAAAGGAATCGAAGCTTAGGTTGATAGCTTCATTGGTGTGAATCCATTTTAAATGCTGTACTTTCCAGCCGATGTCATATTTTTCTACGGCCTGACTGAGCACCTTATGGATAAGGTCTTTGACCTGGGTTTCCCACTCTATCCGTTTATCTACAAGGATGTGGATGGAATTCTTATATTCGGTAACCCGCTCCTCCAGATGTTCAATTTTCATTTTAGAGACTTTTAAAATTTCTCGTTGAAGCTTAATAAGGGAACTTCAATGCAGGATTGCATCCGTTTAACCATATCCCTGTGAAGCAGACTGCTTTTCTTTGAATCGGGTTTTCTCTCCAACATCACGACCATATCTGCATTGAGGTTTTCAATATTTTCTTTTAATGATTTTAAAATATTATCCGAGAAAATAATTTTATACTCAATATTAGGATACTGTACTAATTCAGTCAGGTTCTTTTTAAACCATTCCAATAGATTCTTTGTCATCGTTTCATCCTGGTCACTTACATGCAAAATGATCAATGTTGGTTCCACAGGCTTCAGAAGGCTGATCAACTCTTTGAGGTTGATGATATCTTTCTGTTCAAAATCCGTGGTATAAACTACATTTTCAAACTTTCTAAAAACGAAATTCGGAGGTACTGCCAGTAAGGGGTAGGGAGAGCGTTCCAGCATATCCTTGGTGGAACTACCTAGGAAAAAGTCCTTGAAACTTCCTGAGCCACAGGCTCCCATGACAAGGAGTTTTACCTCCATGTCCCGGGTGAACTTAAGGATTCCTTTGGTGACCGAGACAGCGAGGTTTACCGCCACAGTGAGGTTTAAATCAGATAAATCCTCCTCCAGGTGATCGCTGCAGAATTCTTCCAGTTTAGCTTTTAATGCAGCCCGAGTTTCCTTTTCATCATGCTTTTTGTTCAGATTCAGTGAGGTCTGGGTGGCCACGTGAAGGGCGATCACATCGGTTTTAAAGAGCTCTCCCAGGGCTACGGCATATTTTAAGGCAGCTACAGAATTCTCTGAAAAGTCTGTGGTATAAACAATCTTTTTCATCTTAATCAGGTTTGCAATAAATTTAATACCAGATATTTATATAAATAATGATATTGCTCAGCTAAACTGAATTATGGTTCGGTCGCCTCTTGTGTCCTGGCTTTTTGCCTTTCAAGTCTTCGAAAATAACCCCGAAAAAAGAAATTATGTTTTAGCGCCTCCATGTTTTCATTGAATTTATAGCTCGCCTTCTCGATATTCTGAAGACTGCTGTCCAGATGATTTACAAAAGAGGTGTCGGTCAACATAAAATTGATTACCCCTTTCCCGGTTTTTATTTCCGAGGAAAATGCGCTGATATTACTGGTGATCTTGTTGATCGCTATGGCAGAGGAATCCAGATGGGACAGGCTGGAGGCAAATTGCTGGGCCGCAAGGCTATCTTTAAGGATAAGCCCGGCCAGGCTTTGATCAAAGTTCACCTGGGATAATAAATTATTAAGCCTATTGACACCGGTAATTGCCGCGTTGGTGGTCTGTCTTAAGTTACTGATGCTATGCTTAAGGTCTTCAGCCATTTCCTTATCCTTGATCAGAGCTCCGGCAACGCCTTCGCCACTATTGATGGAGTTGGTGATTTTTAACAGGTCTGAGGTGAGCATTGCTGCATTCTCATTGGTACGGTTTAAGGTAGAGAGCATATCAGCAGTGGCTACCTGGCTAATAGATTCCAGGGTGTCTCCCTGCTGTAAAACACCATTCCCGGGTTCATCCCCAGGGATGATGTTTACCACCATACTTCCAACCAGTCCGTCAGAATTGATCGTGGCCACAGCATTCTTTCTCATTTGTCTGGCCGTCTGGATATCGAGCAACATATCCACAGCGATGCTGGTGTCATTGACCATCACAATGTGTTTTACCGTTCCTACATCCAGGCCAGCAAACCTAACGTTGTTTCCGACCTGCAAACCATTGACATTTTTGAAAACCGAGGTGACCTTAAGGTTTTCCCCAAACAGGTTCTGGCGGTTTCCGATAAAGAAAATGGCCAGGGTAAAAATGATAAGGCCCGTAATTACGAAAAGCCCAAGACGCATATACTTTGATGATTGTGTTTTCATAATTTTTCTATTTAAAAAAGGCCATTATTTTAGGATCTTTAGAGGCCGATAATTCTTCATATTTTCCTTCGGCATAATTAATTCCATCAAGCAGCAGGATCATCCTGTTAGAAATCACCCTGGCACAATCCACATCGTGGGTAATGATCAGGGAAGAGGTCTTATATTTTTTTTGGATATCCAGCATCAGTAAAATAATCTCCTTGGCGGTAATTGGATCAAGACCCGTTGTGGGTTCATCATATAAAATGATCCTGGGTTTAAGGATCAGAGCCCTGGCCAGGGCTACCCTGCGTTGCATTCCTCCTGAAAGCTCTGCAGGCATCATATTTAGGGTGTGTGGAAGTCCTACATTGTTTAAAGCTTCTAAGACCAATTCATCGGTATTCTTCAAATCGAATTTATGGGTGTGCCTTCGCAATGGAAACTCCAGATTTTCCCTTACGGTCATCGAATCATAAAGGGCACTTCCCTGGAATAAAAAACCAATATCGGCCCTTAGTTCATCGAGTTCCTGGCGTTTCATCCGGGAAATATCCTTGCCAAGTACCTCCACCTTCCCGCTATCGGGTTCCATAAGCCCTACAAGGCATTTGATCATGACCGATTTGCCTGAACCCGATTTTCCCATAAGCACCAGGTTTTCTCCTTCCAGAAGCTGAAGGTTAAAACCATTAAGTACTTTGGTCTCTCCAAAGGCTTTATAGAGGTCCTCAATGCAAATGACCGTATTTGGCGATGCTGTCTTCATAGAGGCTATGGATATAATATATCGGTAATAAATACCGCGAGGAAATCTAGAATAAACAGAAGCATGGAAGTGAAAACAACAGCAGCATTAGACGCTTTTCCCACCCCTGCGGTTCCTTTTTTGCTATTATAACCTTTAAAACATCCGACCAGGCCGATAGCAAAACCAAAGAAAAAGGTTTTTACAGTTGCCGGGAAAAGATCACTATACTCCAGGGTATTAAAAACCTGGCTAAAATAAAGGGTGAAGGAAACATTGCCCTTTAAGTTCTCGACCAGCGCAGAACCAAACAGTGCAATAAAATCGCCCAGTATTACCAGTATCGGTACCATTAAAGTGGTGGCAAGAATGCGAGTGACCACCAGGAATTTAAAGGGATTGGTTCCGGAGACTTCCATCGCATCTATTTGTTCGGTGACCCGCATCGAACCTAATTCGGCACCTATACCGGATCCGATTCGGCCTGCCAGAATTAGTGCGATCATTACCGGCCCAATTTCCCTTACAATCGAAATACTGATCATGGAAGGCATCCAGGAGACGGCCCCAAATTCCATCAAAGTAGGCCTGGATTGCAGGGTAAAGACCAGGCCTAAGATAAAACCGGTCACCCCAACCAGGAGCAAGGACTTGTTGCCCATATTATAACTCTGGCGCAAAAACTCCCGGAATTCAAATGGTCGTGAGAATAACTCCTGGAAAAACCTTCCCGCAAATCCAGTGAGTTCCCCGATCTCAATAAAAAAACCGGAAAGACCTTTTCTAAAACTATGAGTGCCGTCCATATACTTACTTTGCCTTCTAAAGTTACAACAGGGGCACAAAACTTTATATGACTTTGATCAGTTTAACGAGCCGTGGTTTTTAGCAGTAGGGGTGTATTAAAAATGGCTTTAATGGCAGATCGAAGGATAAAACTTCAATTTCATTTAGAGAAAAGTTGCGAAAAATGCAATAAAAGATACTTTTTTAGAAAGGATAATAAGAATAATTGATCACTTATTGATTTCTTTGATATAATTTTAACGGTAAAATGTTGTAGAAAAGTTAAAAAACGTCAGGAAATGTGGGATATGGGGCCACATTTTTTAATTTTAACCGTTATTTTTGATTTTTTAGTCTATTTCTAATTAAATATCGCTGCTTTATACCCAGATGACCAAGTCTAATGTAACTTCCGAAAGTGCTGATTTACCAACAATTATAGAACATCAGGAACCCAGAATAATTGCAATTGGTGCCAGTGCCGGTGGATTAGAAGCTTTAAAGTCCTTTTTTGATCATATTTCCGAGACCGATAAGAATGCTTATGTGGTCATTCAACATTTATCTCCGGATTACAAGAGTATGATGGGGGAATTGTTAAGGAAGAATACCAATCTGCCCATTGTAGAGATTACCGATAGTTTAAAGTTACGCCAGGGACATATTTATTTAATCCCCCCGGTGAATAATCTTGTTTTGGAAAATGGGAAGCTCCATTTAATAGAAAAGCCCAAGGACCAAAGCTTAAATTTACCCATCGATAAATTCTTCGAATCGCTGGCAAAGTTCAAAAAAGAGAAGGCCATCGGTGTTATTCTTAGCGGTACGGGAAGTGATGGTACCCGGGGCATTAGAGCGATTAAGGAGAATGACGGGATGATTATGGTTCAGGATCCCGAGGAAGCCAAGTTCGACGGGATGCCGCAAAGCGCTATAAATACCGGTCTTGTCGATTATGTGCTTCCTGTTGAGAAAATGGGACAAGAGTTAAGGAATTTTATTTCAGCACCTTCGATATTGAATTTTACCGATGGCGAAGTTTCTGTCGATGAAAATAAGCTCGATAAAATTCTTCGCTATGTCGATGAGAAAACCGGGCTCGATTTCAGAGAATATAAACGCGCTACCCTTGCACGGCGTATTTCCAGAAGAATAAATGTATGTAAGTGCGAATCTCTTTCGGATTACTATGCCTATATGCTGGAAAATAAACGGGAAGTAGATATGCTTTACCGGGAATTTCTCATTGGGGTGACCAAATTCTTTAGAGACGACAAAGTCTGGGAGGTGCTCAAAAATAAGGTGATTCCTGAATTGGTGGCTTCCAAGGAGGATGGAGAAATCCTTAAAGTATGGGACGTTGGATGTAGTAGTGGGGAGGAGGCTTATTCCTTTGCAATGGTTATCAATGAGGAAATTGAAAAGCAGGATAAAAGAATTGATCTTAAGATCTTCGCTACCGACATTTCAGAAAAACACCTGGAAATTGGGGGCAGGGGCTTTTACCCGGAAAGTATTGTAGCCGATGTGGATCATGATTTGCTACTGAAGTATTTTGTAAGTAAGGCCAATGGCTATCATATCGTAGATAAATTGCGCCGGATGGTGGTTTTTTCAAGGCATAATATCATTAAGAACCCCCCATTTAGCAAAATGGATATGGCCGTATGCCGTAATTTGCTCATTTACTTCCAACCGGGAATTCAGAATAAAGCCCTCAATATGTTGCATTATTCCCTGGTTAAAAATGGGATTCTTGTGCTGGGAACCAGTGAGAGTGTTTATAATCAGAAGAACAATTTTAAGGTGATAGACAGGGCTTCGAAAATATATAAGAACCTACACCCGAGCAAGCGTTTGAAATCCGAGATTTCCGAACCCAGCCACATCAACAACATAAAATCCCGAAAACCCAAACCCCGAACCACCACTACCCGTCCAAATCTAAGCCCTTTAAAAATAAAGCTCAAAGAGGAGCTTAATGACGCCATCATGGAGAATTTTGGCGGGGCTTCCGTATTGCTTGATGCTGATTATAATATCCTGCATGCCATTGGTGAATTCCGCAAATATGCCAAAATGCCTGCAATCGGATTTTCGATCAACCTGCTTGAGATGCTGGAAGAAGAGCTTAAATATATCCTGCAAACCACGCTGAAGAAAGCAAAATCTGAAAATAAAAAGGTAAAATATCCTTCAGCGACCTTCGAGGATAATGGTGAGAAAAAAGCAGTCGATATTATCATAAAACCTTATATGGAAACCAAACTCGATAATGATGCGAGTTACGTGGTCACTTTCATAGAAAAGGAAGTTTTTGAGGAAGACCTTGAAAAACTAGATAAGATCACTCTGACCAGCCGAACCAAGGAATATGTTACCAGCCTTGAAGAGGAATTAAAGCATACTAAGGAGGAGCTCAATATTTCGCTGGAGGAAATTGAGACCAGTAATGAAGAGCTGCAGGCTGCCAATGAGGAATTGCTTGCCAGTAATGAAGAGTTGCAAAGTACCAATGAGGAATTACAGAGTGTAAACGAGGAGATTAATACCGTGAATGCGGAAAATCTTCAGAAGGTAGAGGATCTTGCGGCCCTTAATGCCGATATGAATAACTTGCTTGAAAGCACCGAGATCGGTACTATTTTTCTTGACACCGACCTGAAGATCAGAAAATTCACCCCGGCCATTAAAGACCATTTCAATCTTATTGCTTCCGATGAAGGCCGCCCCATAGATCACTTTACCGATAGTATGGGTAAGAATAATCTTATCAGCCGATCTGAAAGGGTTTTAAGGACCGGTAAGATCCTTGAAAAACGTGTGATAACCAAAAGCGGGAACCAATATTTAAGACGCATTTCGCCATATATTGATTCCAAAGAAACTATTAGTGGGGTGGTCATTACCTTTATCGATATTAGCAGCATCGAAAAATCCAGAAGTAAACTGGAAGCCAGTGAAAAGCGTTTTAAAACTTTTTATGAGGAAGATCCGGTTTTACATATCTCGGTAGACCCTCAAAGTGCGCTTATTATTCAGTGCAATAATACCGCTGTTCGGGAATTAGGTTATGATTCGAAAGAGGAATTGATCGGAAAGCTGGTGTATGACCTATACGAGGAGGAAAGCCAGGTCAAGGCGCTTAAATCGAATAAGGAGTTTCAGGAAAAGGGAGAATTAAAAAACATTGAACAGGATATGCTTAAGAAATCCGGAGAGATTTTACCGGTGATTTTAAGCGCCACTGCTGAAAAGGATGAACAGGATAAGGTAATTACCATAAGGTATACCTGTGTGGATATATCTGCTCAGAAAAAGGCAGAGGAAAAACTCAGACAGCAAAAAGCTGATTTAGAGCGAGCCAACTACGACCTCGAGCAATTTGTATCTATTTGTTCCCATGACCTCCAGGAACCTTTATCTACTATCAAATTCGGCAGTGATGTTTTGGGTAAGATCTATTCCAAGAATCTTGATGAGAAAGGCCAGAATTACCTGACTTACATCAAAGACGCTTCCACAAGACTTGCCGAGCAGATCAAAGCCCTTTTGGAACATTCCCGAATTGGACGAAATGGAGAGAAAAAACTGGTGGATATAAAGGAAGTGGTTGAAGTCGTAAAATACGATCTTGGAAAAAGGATAAAAGAGACCAAAGCTAAGGTCCATACCGGGAAGCTTCCCAAGCTTAAAGGCTATGAAATAGAATTGCGTCTGCTCTTTCAGAACTTGATTGGCAATGCCATTAAATATACGCCTGCAGCGCGAAATCCGGAGATAAGGATATCAGCATTCAAGGAAGGGAAATTCTGGGTTTTTTCCATAATGGATAATGGAACGGGGATTTCCGAGGAGGATCAGAAAAGCATTTTCACTATTTTCAATAGGATAGAGACTAATGATGCAGAGGGGACCGGGGTAGGGCTTGCCCATGTTAAAAAAATTATTGAATTGCATGAGGGATCTATTTGGGTAGACTCCCAATTGGGGATAGGAAGTACCTTTTATTTTAAGATCAAGGCCTAATGCCAATGGAGAACGCACAAAATTCATATCCCGGGGAGATAGATATATCCAATTGCGAGAAGGAACCCATTCATATCATTGGTAAATCTCAGGCGCATGGACTGATTCTGGCCTGTGATATCAAAAGCCTTCAAATTACCCAGTGCGGTACCAATGCTAAAGAATTCCTGGGGATTGATTATAGGGAGCTAGCAGGAAAAAGCCTTGCTGAAATCCTTGGGGAAGAAGTATTTGAGAAGCTGAAAATCACCCTAAGGGAAGACCAGCAATTTTTACCTGAAGAGGTTCAGATCAACGGCAGGAAATTACTTATGCTTGCCCATCAATCCGGAGAAAGCCTTATCCTGGATTTCGAAGAAACCGGTGAATTCTGGGACTCTTTATTTTTTCAGCGTCAGCTTACTGAAATTCTCAATAACTTAAATGCTTCCAGGAGTATTGAAGATTTGTGTGCGCAGGCAGCCCGGCTAACCAGGAATATTTTTGGATACCACCGGGTGATGGTCTACCGTTTTGATAAAGAGTGGAATGGTGAGGTGGTAGCCGAAGAAAAAGAGGAGAACCTGGAAAGTTGGCTTGGCCTGCATTATCCGGCAAGTGATATTCCGGCACAATCCCGGGAACTCTTTTTGAAACACCCGGTAAGGATCATAGCCGATGTGAATTATTCGCCTGTACCTATATATCCTGAAATTTCTCCTTTGAATAGCCAGCCACTGGATCTTTCCAAATCGGAACTTCGTGGAGTTTCTCCTATTCATATTGAATATTTGAAGAATATGAAGGTGGGGGCCTCGCTTACAGCTGCGGTTATTGTCAGTGGAAAACTATGGGGATTGGTGGCCTGCCACCATTATTGCGCTAAATTTATCGACTATTTTCAACGGCAGACCTGTGAATTTTTAACCCAGGTTTTTTCCAACCAGCTTGCCCTGAAAGAGTCGCAGAAATTTCGAAAAGAAAACGAGATTAGCCGTTTAAAAAGGAGGGAACTCCTGGCTCAAATCCAGGCGCAGGGGGATATCGTTACAGGCCTTAGCCGTGGAGGAATCAGATTTACAGAACTTATTGATTCAGAAGGGGGAGCCATTGTTCTGGGCGGCGATCCTAAGTTAGTGGGAAAAACTCCAGGGAAGGAAGCTGTCAAAACCCTTATTTCTGGTCTTCTAAGTCAAAAGGAGGAAGAAGTATTTTACACTAAAAACCTTTCAAAGCATTTTCCAGAGGCAAAAAAGTATGTCAAAATGACTTCAGGGGTGCTCAGTGTACGGGTTGGTAAGGATAAAAACCATTATCTTATTTGGTTTAGACCGGAAGAAGCCCAGAGCGTTAACTGGGGAGGAAATCCTGATCATAAGGTGGTTTATAATGAAAACGAAGGCCGCCTGGGACCCAGAAAGTCTTTTGCCAAATGGACTCAGCAATTAACAGGGATATCGCTGGGATGGAAGTCTTTTGAAGTGATGGCAGCGCGGGAACTGGGAGAGAGTCTGAGTCATCTTCTGGCTGAAAAACAAAAGGCGGAAATTTCCCTGTTGAATGAAAAATTGTTAAAGGCAGTGGAAGAGCTGGAACTTTTTGGTTATAGTATCTCACACGATCTGCGCGGTCCTTTACGCGGTGTGGATGGTTTTGCCCGCATCCTAAAGGAAGATCATTATGAAGAACTCTCCGAGGAAGGCAAGAAAGTAGTGGATACCATTTTACTTTCTGCTAAAAAGATGGATAATCTTATCGATGATATACTTTCATTGACCAAAATCTCCACCGGGACCCTTACCCGGGAAACCATTAGCGCAGAAGAATTGATAAAGCAGCTACTTAACTCCTTGAACCTTAAGGTTAACTATCCAAATACCAGGGTAGAAATCCAGGAGAATATCCCTGCGATCAATGCCGATAAAAAAATGATCTACCAGGTTTGGTCAAATCTAATCGGGAATGCCTTGAAATACTCCGCTAAGGAAAAGCATCCTGAAGTCAGGATCGGTAGCTTTAGCCTTCACGGTAAAACGGGATATTATGTCAGCGATAATGGAATAGGTCTAGATGTTAAAAATCAAGACCTGGTATTTCAGGCCTTTAAGCGGGTGGCAGGTAATGATTATACCGGTACTGGAATTGGATTGGCCGTGGTCAAACGAATCCTGGAAAAACATCAGGGTAGCATCTGGTATGAAAGTGGCCCGGAAAAAGGTACTATTTTTAAGTTTATTGTTTAATCAGGCAAGTTTTTAATAATTCAAAGGCTTCCCTATTATATTTTCAAAGCATAACCCATGATCACAATACCCTTACGAATACTTTTAGTTGAAGATAGTCAAACCGACTTAGCTTTAATTAAAAGACACATCAATAAAATAGTGGAAAGCCCCAAATTCGAGGTGGTAGAAAATCTTTCTGGTTGTGAAAATAAACTAATGAATTTTGTTCCCGATGTGGTCATTTCGGATTATAATCTGCCCAGCTGCGACGGGTTTGAGATCCTGGAACTTACAAGATCCATGGCTCCCGATATACCCTTTATTTTTATTACGGGCACCATAGAAGACGAAGATCTTGCTGCCCAAACGATCCTGGCCAAAGCAACAGGATTTATTCTAAAGACGCATATGCATTGTCTTGATGAGAAATTAAAACCACTGTTAAAAAAAATAGTATATAATATGGTGGCCAATGAGGATCTTCGGGAACGAATCAGGCAAAATAAGATTGCTGTAAACCAGATTTATAATTACCTTGACAGCCTGCATGATGATAATGACGAACAACGGGATAGCATAGAAAAGATCAGAAAAGAAATAGAAAATTATAAATCAGCGGATGATGATGTTGACCACACTTAGAGAAGCGACCAGGAAGTTGCATGAGGAAATAGAAAAGGATAATCTTGCCGCTAAGATCATAACGCACCAGATAGGTCTTGATCAGTATAAGCTTCTTTTACTTCAGAACTATATTGCCTATAAAATTACCGAAGAGCAGATAAGACCATACCTGGATCACTGGGAGTCTGATAAATCCCTTCGGTTGAAAAAGGATCTTGATACCCTTGATGTCGATACTTCTGTTCTTGCGCTCTTTAAAAACCGGTTTCACATTCACAATACCTCCCAGGCCATAGGTGCAGCTTACGTGGTGGAAGGTTCGGCCCTTGGTGGAATGCAGATTGCAAAGGAATTACCACATTGTCACCATCTCTCCTCGATCGGAAAACCCTGTTTCTTTACCGCTGAAAGAAAATCTATGGAGGCCTGGAACCGTTTTCTTAAACGCCTGCGAAACTCCGATTTCTCGGAAGAAGAAAAGACTATTGCAGCCAATAAGGCCAAGGATACTTTCCGTTTTTTTGCCTCGGTATTTAAACTGGACCTCACAGTAGTCTGAACTTCCGGAGTCCAATCACCATCTTGTTTGGTTTAAACTTTTTACTTAGGTTTACTCTTTTTTAATTATTAAAGACCTTGATTATGATCTCAAAGCAGCTTCGGGCCCTGGTAGTTGTACTGCTAGCCTTTGGTATTAATTTTAGCTTTTTCGCTCAGAGTGGCCGGATTCCAGTTCGGGCTCAAAATGGAATGGTGGTCACCAGTCATCACCTGGCTTCCCAGGTGGGAAGTGATATTCTCCAGCAAGGAGGAAATGCCATAGATGCCAGTGTTGCCACGGCTTTTGCTCTTGCCGTTACCTTGCCCTCGGCAGGGAATATCGGGGGAGGCGGTTTTTTGGTGTACTATGGAAATGACGGATACAAAACCACCTTTAATTTCAGGGAGAAAGCCCCTTTAGCCGCATCAGAAAGGATGTTTTTAGATCAGGATGGGAAGATAAAAGATAATTCCAACCACGAAGGTTTGCTCTCGGTGGGGGTACCGGGAACCGTGGCGGGGCTGTTCAAAGCCCATCAAAAAATGGGGAGCCTACCCTGGAAAGATCTTGTGGCACCGGCCATAAAGCTTGCTGAAGATGGATTTCCTTCTACTTACAATATGAATGGTTTTCTCAATTGGGCGCGTGAACATAAAGACGAAGCACTTTATAGAGCTACAGCAAAGGCTTTTCTAAAGCATGGGGAAGAAATTTATCAACCCGGGGAAATCTGGAAACAACCCGAATTGGCCCGGACTCTTAAACGAATACAAAAGCATGGTGCAGATGGCTTTTATAAAGGGGAAACAGCCCGGCTGATCGAGGATTATATGGAGAAACACGGCGGATTGATCACCAGGGAAGACCTGGCGCGATATCAGGCGGAAGAACTGGAGCCGGTAACAGGCACCTACCGGGGTCATGAAATTGTAGCCATGCCACCCCCAAGTTCAGGTGGGGTTGCCCTTATCGAAATGCTTAATATCGTTGAAGGTTTTGATATTAAAGAAATGGGGCATAATTCGGCTGCTTCGCTTCACCTTCTTACCGAAGCAATGAGAAGGGCATATGCGGACAGGGCCCTGCACCTTGGGGATCCTAATTTTAATCCTGGCATGCCTGTTGAAAAGATCACCTCAAAGGATTATGCAGCAGATTTGCGAGAATCCATTGAGCCTAATAGGGCCTCGGTGAGCGATTCTGCTAATTTCTCTTCTGCACATCTACGTTATGAGAGTCCTCAGACCACCCATATTTCCATTGTGGATAAAGAAGGTAATGCAGTATCCCTGACCTATACCCTGGAGCATAGCTACGGGTCTAAAATAACGGTTGAAGGTGCAGGATTTCTTTTAAATAATGAAATGGGGGATTTTAACCCCATTCCCGGATACACCGATACCGATGGCCTGATAGGTACCCAGCCGAACCTTGTCGCACCGGAAAAAAGAATGCTTTCCAGTATGACCCCAACCATTGTAGCCCGCGATGGCAGACCTCTAATTGTCATTGGGAGTCCGGGCGGACGAACCATTATCAATACCGTCTTCCAGGTTATTGTCAATATGATCGACCATCAAATGAATATTGCCCGGGCTATAGAAGCACCCAGGATTCATCACCAGTGGCTGCCGGATATCACTTCCTTTGAACGCTATGGCATCTCGCCTGATACTCAAAAACTCTACGAGGAAATGGGACATCATGTACGGTTTAGAAATAACCAGGGCCAGGCCATGGGTATTTATATAGATCAGCAGGAAGGTGTGATCTACGGAGCTGCCGATTCCCGCAGTTATGATTCCGGAGCGGTGGGCCATTAAGAAGGCAAAGGTTTAAGAGCCCGGCATCATCAAAGCATTTGCCTGGAACTGATAAGTTTATAATAATATTAAAATAATTGGAATGAGAATGCTTTATCTTAAGGCTAAGAATTAATCACCTAAAAGATAAAGCTATGAGTAAAGTGAATTTGGCTGTAATTTATTACAGTGCTACAGGAACCAACCATCAGCTCGCCAAATGGGCTGAACAAGCAGGAAAACAATCAGGAGCCGGGGAAGTGAGGTTCCGTAAAATAAAAGAAACCGCTCCGAAAGAAGCTATAGCCCAGAATAAGGACTGGGAAAAGCATGTGGAGACCGCAAAGGATGTTACCCAGGTCAGTTTAGAGGATCTGGAATGGGCCGACGCCATTATTTTCAGTATCCCTACCCGATATGGGAATTTGCCTTCGCAGGTGCAGCAGTTTTTTGATACCACCGGGGGTCTATGGTCCCAGGCTAAGCTTGTCAATAAGGTCGTTAGCGGGATGACCAGTGCCAGCAATGCTCATGGGGGGCAGGAAACAACCTTGATGTCCTTATACAAAACCATGATTCATTGGGGCATGATTATAGTGGCTCCCGGATACTCAGATAAATGCTTATTCGAATCCGGAGGTAATCCCTATGGACTTAGTGTTACAGCAGGAAAAGACAAATTGGACGAAAAGATTGAAACCGCGGTGTCTCACCAGGTCAAAAGAATGCTTGAAATAGCGGAAAAGCTAAAGTCTTAAAACCTCTTTGAAATGAATAGCAGTGATGGCGGATCCTTGTGGTTCGCCATTTTTAGTATATTTAAAACAAATTTGATTCCCTGATGAAAAAATTTGTTTTCCTAGTCCTCTTTATGCCAGGTTTTCTCCTGGGCCAAAATGGTGAGATTTATGATTTATGGATTAAAAATGCCGAACTTATAGACGGATCAGGCAGGGAAGGATTTCGGGCCCACGTGCTTGTCAATGACAAGGTGATCGTTCATATTGAAAGGGATACCAGCAAAAAATTTTCGTCCCGCCATATTATCGATGCTACAGCTTTGGTCTTAAGTCCGGGTTTTATAGATACCCATTCCCATGGGAATCCGCTTGAGAATCCGGAGTTTAAGAATTTCCTTGCCATGGGCGTGACCACCATTAGTCTTGGTCAGGATGGTTACAGCCCGGGTGTAAAGGATCTTGGCCAGTGGATGGAAAAACTCCGGGAAATCGGTCCGGCAACCAATATTGCGATGTTTGCCGGGCATAACACCCTGAGGCAATTAGCAGGAGTTAATTACGATACCCTGCCATCAGAAAAAGGCCTGTTGGAAATGGAAACATTGCTTCAAAAGGCCATGGAGGCCGGGGCTTTTGGAATGACCACCGGCCTGGAGTATAATCCAGGCAATTTCTCCAGGGAAGAAGAACTGCAAAGATTAGCCCGAATTGTGGGAAAGAACAAGGGACTTATTATGAGTCATATGCGCAATGAGGATGACAGTGCCCTGGAAGGATCGATAATAGAGCTGCTGGCCCAGGGAAAATATAGCCCTGTCCATATCTCTCACCTTAAATCGGTATATGGAGAAGGAAAAGAGCGAGCCCAGGAGATCCTAAGTATGTTGGAAAAAGCAAGATCTGAAGGGATTAAGCTAACCGCCGATATCTATCCCTACATGGCCAGTTATACCGGTATTGCAATTGTGTTTCCGGATTGGGCTAAAAAGCCTAATAATTATGAGACTGTTTTGAAAACCCGTAAAGAGGAGTTGGGCGAATTTCTTCGCAATAAAATTGAAGCCCGTAATGGACCCGGGGCTACCCTCATTGGTTCGGGTAAATATAAAGGTAAAACCCTTGAGGAAATTTCCGCGGAGCTCCATAAACCATTTGAGGATGTGCTGATGGAAGATATAGGACCTTATGGCGCCGGGGGAGCCTATTTTATTATGGATGATGAGTTACAAAAAAGGCTGATGCAGCACGAGCTGGTCAATATATGCAGCGACGGTAGTCCTGGTATGAGACATCCCCGGGGGTACGGAAGTTTCGCCAAGATGATTCAAACCTACGTGATGGACCAGGGAATGTTCTCCCTGGAGGAGGCGATCCATAAAATGACCGGGAAATCCGCAGCGGTATTGGGACTTGAGGATCGTGGACTGATAAAGGTCGGATACAAAGCGGATCTGCTGCTATTTGATCCTTCCCAGGTAAGGGAAATGGCTACCTATCAGGAGCCTC
The DNA here is from genome assembly GCF_054121475.1 of Salegentibacter profundi. NCBI lineage: Bacteria > Pseudomonadati > Bacteroidota > Flavobacteriia > Flavobacteriales > Flavobacteriaceae > Salegentibacter > Salegentibacter profundi. The sequence continues at coordinate 73,162 of NZ_JBSYGG010000008.1, read as the reverse complement.
ATAAACTTGCTGAAGGTTTTAAATATGTGCTTGTCAATGGCCAAATTGCAAAAAAGGATGCTGATTTTGCCTTGCAAGGGTATGGAGAACTTCTGAGGCCTTAATAATCAAATTGTGCTAAGGAGACTACCTGGCCTGCATCCATGGAATCCAGGTGCTCATTACCGACCCTTACCCGTACCAGTCTTAAGGTCGGAAAGCCTACGGCAGCCGTCATTTTTTTTACCTGGCGGAACTTGCCTTCGGTAAGGGTTACGGAGACCCAACTGGTAGGGCCGTGGCGTTCATCCCTAATCTTTTTTGCCCGTGCAGGAAAACTTGGTCTTTGCTTTAATTTAAAGGCTTTACAGGGGAGGCTTGTATATTTTTTACCGTTGATGCTAATGGCTACTCCCTCACGCAGCAATGCTATGGCTGAAGGGGTAATCTCCCCATCGACCTGCACATAATATTCCTTCTCGACGTTCTGCCCCGTAATTTCGGCACTGACCCTGCCGTCGGTAGTGAGAAGCAACAGTCCTTCTGAATCCTGGTCAAGCCTTCCCACAGACATGGTGCCTTGGGGGAAATCATATAAGTCCCCTAAAAGTTTCTTCTTTTTTCGGGGTTTTTCGTTAGTGATGAACTGGCTCAGGTATCCGTAGGGCTTGTAGATCTTATAGAAACTATGCAAAGCTTTGAAGTTTAACGTAAAACGAGTTTTTTTACAAGTTCACGACCCAATTCCTCATTGAGCATATGGATGATTTTGGCTTTTCCATAGCTTAATTCTTCTCGCAGCACTGACGAACTCAACTGCACGTATAAGGTGTCATTTTGCAATTTGATATTGGTGGTGTATTTCTCAATGGCCGGACCCATTTCTCTGTTCCATACTTCTCTAACGTTAACCTTATCGAGCCCTGACTGTAGTTTATTGCTGTTTACAAAATCTTTTAGCACATCGCCTATGCTCATATGCTCATTATTTCTTCGGTTATTCTTCTTCATTTTCTTCAGCAAATAAGGGGGTGAATTTTTTATAATGGTATATGATCCCATCCTCATTGAGGATGCTCATTTTATCCTTGTCGGCATGTAAGAGGGTTTCTTTCCATTGGTCGAAAGGAGTCTTGTAATAAAGGCGTAGGCTGTCATTTTCGATCTTTATCCTAAGTGTTTCTGCGTTTTCGCTGGTTTTATAGCTTCCGTCGAACTGCGGTTGTAATTTTTTTCTAAATCCAAGACTATCCTTTAGCTGGAAATAATCAATATTCTCATTTATCGAGTATTCCCTTACCGAGTCACCAGGGAGCTCGACTTTGTCGATTTCCCAATATCCTTCGATGTATTGGATCTGCTCTGAAGGATCCGGGGACCCGCAGCTTAAAAGTACGATTCCAATAAGAGAATAAAGAATTATTTTATTCACAATTTAAATATTTTATAGGTTTGGTTACTGCCTTGCACGACCTTTTCAGTGCGGTCGGCATGAGTGTCGCTTATAAATATCTGGCCTAATTCATCGGTGGCCACAAGGGCTACAATATGCGCCACGCGTTGTTCATCGAGTTTGTCAAAAATATCATCCAGCAGTAAAATCGGATGGACTTTGCTTTGTGCCTTTATGAAGTCGAATTGCGCGAGTTTTAAAGCCACCAGAAATGACTTTTGCTGTCCCTGGGAGCCAAATTTCTTGATGGGATGTCCTTCTATTTCAAAACTCAGGTCATCTTTGTGGGTGCCAACACTGGTGTATTGTAGCGCCATATCCTTTTGAAGGTTTTCCTCAAGAAGCGTGGATAAAGGTTTTTCAAAGAGCTGGCTCTTATAACTGATGTCTACCTTCTCCTTATTTGCCGTGATGTCCTTATAGCGTTTGTTGAAAATTGGAATGAAGTCTTCCAGAAATTGTTGTCTTTTTTCAAAGAGATACTGACCGAGCTGTTGGAGTTGGAGGTTATAAACTTCCAGGGTATCACGGTCGAAACTGTGATTGGCTCCAAAATACTTAAGAAGGGAATTGCGCTGGCCCAGAATTTTCCCGTACTGGATTAACCTGTTGAGGTATCGTTTGTCGCTTTGAGAAATGACCCCGTCTATGAATTTTCTACGCGTCTCGCTCCCTTCGATGATAAGGTCCCGATCGGCAGGCGAAATGATCACGGCTGGAATAAAACCTATATGGTCACTGAATTTCTCATAAGCTTTGTTATTCCTTTTGATCAGTTTCTTTTGTCCCCGCTTGGCACTGACTACGATCTGCTCGGGTTTATCAAACTTTTCGAATTCTCCCTCTAATACAAAGAAGTCGGCCTGGTGGTTGATATTTTGGCTGGTAATAGGGTTGAAATAACTCTTGCCGAAAGCAAGATGATAAATGCTGTCTAAAACGTTGGTTTTCCCAACTCCATTATGTCCAACCAGGCAATTAATTTTTCGGTCGAACTCAAAGCTGGCCGAATCGAGGTTCTTGTAATGAAGCAAATTGAGGTGTTTTAGATACATAAAACTCTGATATTCAGCCGTGTGATTTCTGTTAAAATTATCTTTACAAAACTAAGCGAATGACCCGAAAATATTAAAAAAATACAAATATTTTCCCTTTTAATTTTGAATAAAAATCCTATTTTTGCGACGCATTAAACAGATTTTATGGCAACTTACAAGAAAAAGGGATATAAACCATCTAACAAGGAAGAACAAAGAAAAAAGGTTGAAGACGAATCAACAACCGCTGAAGTATTCAATACCCTTGATGAAGGTGCCTCAAAGACGGAGACCTGGGTAGCCGATAACCAGAAGTATATCTATATTATAGTAGGTGTGGCTATCGTAGCTGTGCTGGGGTACCTTGGATGGCAGCGTTTTATCCAGGAACCCAAGGAGACTGAAGCCGCCAATGAAATGGCGCAGGCTCAAAATTACTTTGCCAATGCTATGAATAGTGCCGGGGCCCAGCGCGATTCACTTTATACCTTATCCTTAAATGGAGGCGAAGGAAAATTCGGGTTTCTTGATATTATAGAAAACTACGGGGGTACAGATGCGGCCAATCTCGCGAAATATAACGCTGGGTTTGCTTACCTGCATACGGGTAAATACCAGGAAGCCATAGATTATCTTGAGGACTTTAACAGTGATGATGAAATTCTTGCAGCCTTAGCTGTAGGTGGGATAGGGGATGCTTTCATGCAACTCGAGCAGCCTGAGGAAGCACTGGATTATTATGATAAGGCAGCTTCCATGCGTTCCAATGAATTTACCACCCCGAAATTCCTTCTGAAAGCTGCGATAACCGCTCTTGAAATAGGAGAGGACAGCCAGGCAGAAGAATACCTTACTCAATTAGAAGATCAATATCCAGAGAGCCCTGAGGCCGAACAGGTTCCTGTGTATTTAGGGCAGGCTCAGGCTAATAATTAATTATATGGCTACTGAAGGAAAGAACCTTTCGACTTATGATAAAAATACAATCCCAAATGCGGAAGACTTCCGGTTTGGGATTGTTGTTTCAGAATGGAATGATAATATCACCGAAAACCTTTACCAGGGGGCCTTTGAGACCCTCATTGAAAACGGTGTAGATCCCAAAAAGATCGCCCGTTGGAACGTACCGGGTAGTTTTGAACTGGTTTACGGCTGCAAGAAAATGCAGGAAAGTTTTGATATGTTGGATGCAATTATTGCCATTGGAAGTGTTATTCAGGGTGAAACAAAACATTTTGATTTTGTATGCCAGGGTGTCACTCAAGGGATAAAGGATCTCAATGTTCAAAACGATACGCCCATTATTTTCTGTGTTCTTACCGATGATAATATGCAGCAGTCTATAGCCCGAAGCGGCGGTAAACATGGTAATAAAGGGACGGAAGCTGCTGTAGCTGCCATAAAAATGGCCCAGCTTCGCAAAGACTCCAGGTTCTGACATTCTTTTTAAAGGGGCAGGACCGAGATTGGTCGGCACTATTATTGTGATAATCTTTAAGACGCTGAGCTTCGGAATTTCGGAGCTTTTTGAGTAAATTTGATTTCTATTATAAAGCAGCCTGTTTTGAAGATTGGATTTAATAAGATAAAGAAGAATACCCGATATAATTACACCCCACGTTATTATAAAGGCAAGGATACCGGTAATATTTATAAATTTGATTCTCAGTTTCATAAATATAAGGAAACCACTAATGCCATAGATTTTGGTTCTCATTGGGCCGATGCACGTAAATCCAGCCGTAACAGGGGGAATCGGGAAATCAATACCCGGGTGCTTATCATCATTGCCATCCTGTTACTAATCTTCCTGTGGATCATCGATTTTGATTTGTCTATTTTTTCGAATGCTCGTTAAATGAGTGATGTAATTCAACTTTTACCAGACCATGTGGCGAACCAGATCGCGGCCGGGGAGGTGGTGCAAAGACCAGCTTCTGTGATCAAAGAGTTGCTTGAGAATGCTATTGATGCCCAGGCAACAAAAATCCAGGTGGTGATCAAGGATGCAGGAAAAACCCAGGTTCAGGTGGTTGACAACGGTATCGGGATGAGTCTTTCAGATGCCAAGATGAGTTTTGAGCGTCACGCCACTTCTAAAATCAAATCCGCGGAGGATCTTTTTAGTCTTACCACTAAGGGATTTAGAGGAGAGGCCCTGGCTTCGATTGCTGCTATTGCCCATGTGGAGCTGAAGACCAAGAACCAGGAGAGTGAAGTAGGTACGCTTATTAAAATCGAGGGGAGCCAGCTTACCGCTCAAAAAGCTTGTGTCACCCCCCGTGGAACTTCCATCAGTGTTAAAAACCTGTTCTATAATATTCCTGCCCGACGAAATTTCTTGAAATCAGATGCCGTGGAAACCCGGCATATTATCGATGAATTCCAAAGAGTAGCCCTTGCGCATCCACAGATAGCTTTTGAACTCTTTCATAATGGCAATGAATTGTTTCAATTGCCGGAAACCAATTTCAGGCAACGCATATCCAATATTTTCGGGGGTAAAACCAATGAAAAACTAGTTCCAGTGAACGAGGATACGGAGCTTGTGAAAATTTCCGGATTTGTTGGTAAACCCGAATTCGCCAAGAAAAGCCGGGGTGAACAATTCTTCTTTGTGAATAACCGATTCATCAAAAGTCCCTATCTCAATCACGCGGTATCGGCAGCTTTTGACGGTTTGCTTAAGGAAAAATCCTATCCGAGCTATTTTTTATATCTCCAGGTAGATCCAAAAAGTATCGATATCAATATACATCCCACTAAAACCGAGATCAAGTTTGATGATGAGCATGCGCTCTATGCGATTTTGAGAAGTGCCATAAAACATAGTCTCGGTCAGTTTAACGTGGCTCCTGTACTTGATTTTGAGAGAGATGCCAATTTAGATACGCCCTATGAATATAAAGATAAACAGGCCAGGGTTCCCGGGGTAGAGGTGGACAGGGAGTTTAATCCTTTCCAGCAGGGGTCTGATGCTGTAAAAAGCAATCCAGGCTCCTATAAAAAGGAGCCAGCTGCCAGATGGGAAAGTCTCTACTCTGGAATGCAGGATGAGCTACAGGGAAGGGAAGAGGTGGCGCATATGGAATTTGAAAGTGAGGAAGTCACCGGGAATTTATTTAATTCTTCGGAATCGGAACCGGAAAAGACCACCTTTCAACTACACAAGAAATATATCGTCAGCACCTTAAAAAGCGGTATCCTGGTTATCGACCAGTACCGGGCACATACCAGGATTCTCTATGAGGAATTATTGAAAAACATCACGGTTTCAGCCGCGGTGAGCCAGCAATTATTATTTCCGCTGAAACTACAGTTTTCTTCCCATGAGATGCAAATGCTCGGGGAGATTAAAGAATCACTGGAACAAACCGGCTTTGTATTTGCCTCCCTGGAAAGAGATGCTGTGGAAATATCCGGAATACCTCCTTTGGTTTCTGAGAGTGAAGTAGAAATGTTACTGGAGCAACTGCTTTCTGATCTTGAAAACCAGGTGCCCAATGATGGTTTTTCACAAACTGATTTAATGGCCAGATCGCTGGCTAAAGCAATGGCCGTGAAATCGGGCATGCATTTGAACAATACCGAGCAACAACATATCGTTAACCGTTTGTTTGCCTGTAAGGAACCAAGCCTGAGCCCTTCTAATAGGTCGGTTTTTGTGACCCTCACGGTGGATGAACTGGACAAAAAATTTATGTAAATGGGAAGAATTACCGAAACGGTCAAAGTACTTTTAATTATCAACATTATCTTTTTTGTTGGGAGTCAGTTCCTGGGAGATTATGCCTATCAACTCTTCTCTTTATGGTTCATTGAAAATGAAAACTTCCGTTTCTGGCAGATCCTTTCTCATATGTTTATGCATGGAGGAGTAACCCATATCCTATTTAACATGTATGCACTTTGGGCTTTTGGAGGTCCTATAGAACAGATGCTGGGACAGAAAAAATTCCTGTTCTTTTACTTTTCAGCTGGTCTAGGAGCAGCTTTATTGCATACCTTAGTAAATTACTTTGAATACCAGACCGGATATAATGCCCTTCTGGATGCAGGGATGACGATGGGAGAGGTAGAGCGGATGTTGCAAACCGGGGAATACTCGACAGCTATTCTGGAATCTGTTTCTAAGGAAACCCTTCAGGACCTCTATATGAGTTTTAATACGCCGGCGGTGGGAGCCTCCGGGGCTATTTACGGGATTCTTGTTGCTTTTGGGATGATGTTCCCTAACGTTCAATTATTCCTTTTATTTGTACCGGTACCGATCAAGGCAAAGTATTTTATTCCGGCTTTAATCGGTATAGATCTTTTCTCTGGATTTACAGGGTATTCGATATTTGGAGGAGGAATAGCCCATTTCGCGCACGTGGGAGGTGCCCTATTTGGGTTCATAATGATGTGGTACTGGAAGAAAAACCAGTTTAATCAAAATCGCTGGGATTGATGAAAGCTTCAGATAAATTTAAATATAAACTTCAAACTGCCACGGTCGTTGAAAAGCTTATCGCTATAAATGTCCTGGTGTTTGTACTGGTCTACCTTTTTAGAACCATAGCATTTTTGTTCCAGTTTCCTTCCAATTTTTTTATGGAATGGTTTGTCTTTCCCAAGGAACCAGGGGAGTTTATCTTTAAGCCCTGGAGCATAATTACCTATGCTTTTTTGCATAGCGGAATATGGCATATTCTTTCGAATATGCTTATTCTGTATTTTTCCGGAATCTATTTCCTGAATTACTTTTCACCCAAACGTCTACTTAATTATTTCTTTCTGGGGGTCATCGTAGGTGCTTTGGTTTATATGTTGAGTTATAACCTTTTTCCTGCTTTTGCAGCCACAGGCCGGTCTTATCTTCTGGGGGCATCTGCTGGGGTGATGGCAGTTCTGGTAGGGATTGCCACTTATATTCCAAATATGCGGGTGAGACTAATGCTTTTGGGGAGTATTAAATTTTGGTATATCGCTGCATTTCTGGTTTTGCTGGATGTTATTCAAATTCCTATGGGAAATGCTGGGGGACACCTGGCCCATCTTGGTGGCGCTTTGCTCGGTTATTTCTATACCACCCAGCTTCAGAAAGGAAATGATATAGGCTCCTGGTTTGAAAAGCTCATGGATGCTTTTGTGTCTATGTTCTCTTCGGCTCCCAAAAAAGCTAAAATGAAAACCGTATACCGGAAAGGAAAAGATGATAGGGCTTCAAAAAGGGCCACTACCGGATCCGGAAGAATGAACAAAGATGAAAAACAAAAGCGTATTGATCATATACTCGATAAGATAAGTAAAAGCGGGTATGACAGCCTTAGCAAGGAGGAAAAAGACTTTTTGTTTAAAGCCGGAAAAGAGGATTGATGAAAAAGCTCGGCTTTCTAGATAAAATGGTCTTTATTCTAAATTCCCTTGCGGCGACAGCGCTTTTATTGTCCTATTTACTTGCTTATATTCCTCCAAAATCATTTCCGCTGTTGTCCGTACTTAGCCTTGGGGTACCGGTACTTATTATCCTTAACCTGCTATTTCTGGTGTACTGGATCATTAAATTTAAAAGGCAATTTCTTCTTTCCCTGATCGTATTGCTATTAGGATTTAATTATGTCACAGGATTATACCAGTTCGCAGGCCCGGAAAATGATCAGCAACAGAGCCAGCTATCGGTAATGAGCTATAATGTTCGTATGTTCAATGCTTATAACTGGGTGGAGGATTCCGAGATTCCCGGCAAAATCACCGGTTTTGTCAATGATCAATCGCCCGATATCCTGGCTATGCAGGAATATTATGTTGGGGCCTCCAAGCTGGATCGAATGTATCCCTACCATTATATCAAGCTTAAAAATAAGAACGACGAGTTTGGTTCTGCCATATTCTCTAAATACCCGATCATAAAAAAGTACTCCCTGGATTTTCCACAGCAGGGAAACAATAATGCCACTTATGTGGATATTGTACTCGCAGAGGATACCTTAAGGGTATTCAATGTCCACTTCCAGTCGCTTAACATCAAACCTGAAATTGATGAACTTCAAAAAGAAGATTCCAGGAAACTTCTTGGAAGAATTGGAGCCGGATTTGCCATGCAGCAGGATCAGGCTGAAATGGTGATGGCGGAAGTTAGAAATTCTCCCTATAAGACCCTTATTATTGGTGATTTTAATAATACGATCTTCTCTTATATCTACGAGAAAATAAACCCTGACAATCGCTTTCAGGATGCCTTTCTCGAAGCAGGCTCGGGCTTTGGTGAGACCTTCAAACTGAGTTATTTTCCACTTAGAATAGATTTCTTACTCGTTGAAGATTCCTTGGAAGTTCAGTCCTACGAGCGATTTAAGGTGGAATATTCAGATCATTACCCCATTATGACCAGGCTTCGGCTTTAAATTCGTGGTTTTCCAGGTAGGGAAGGCTGTTAGGCCCCTCATTGAACAGCAGGTCAAGGATGCTTAGATTAGGAATGAAACCGTGTTTACTCTCAAATACCTGATTATATGGAATTTGCTGAAATTCCGTTTTATGCTTTGCATTTATCAGGGAGCGCAGATCGGTAATATTTTTTGGGTCCTTAATATATTCTGAAGTCTTGCTGAAATCAAGGTTCAAATCCATAGCTTTAGTAATGAACTCCAGGCAGGCATAATTGAAATCAATCAGGTATTTGAAACTAGTGTGATAGAGTGGGTGTAATTCATCTTCGTAGAACTCAAAGAATGGTGAAGTCTGGTAGGAGGATTTCAGAGCACGCCAATGCTGTTTTTGCCATTGAAATTCATTTTCGATCTGGACTTCTTTATAAGCCTGGTGCTTTCCTGAGGTTTTCGGTTCTCCGGTAAGGGCTGAGCGATGTTTGATAGGGATATTCAGCAGCAATTTTCCATTGGAGTCGTAAATATACATCCGGTTCCTGAAGGTTTGCTTCTGGTAATTATCCTTGTCTTCAAAAACCACGCTTTCCGCTTTAGCCAGTGCTATAAACTGCGAAATAGGACCGAAGTAGGCAAGGTGCAGTAAGACATCCTTCATCTTAAGAATTTTCTCTTCGTTTTTTAAAGTAATTAAAAGCGAAAATAATAACCAGCAGAATCAGGAAATAGGGGAGATAAGAAACCGGTGTTCCTTCTCCCTTGACCGTAGTGAAAACCCGATCCCAACGTATTTTATTCATGATTCCGTTCGCATTGGCATCCCAGCTCATCCAGATAAATACCGGTTTGCCCACTACATGGTTTTCCGGAACATAGCCCCAGGTACGACTATCTTCACTATTATGGCGATTGTCTCCCATCATCCAGTAATAATCCTGTTTGAAGGTATATGAATCGACGGGTTGCCCATTGATTAAAACCTGTGTGCCGTTAAGGCTTACCTCCTTGGGCTGTCCCATTTCTAAACCTTCGTAAGTCTGAATGATCCGCCGGTAAAAAGGTACGGTCTTCGCGGTTAATTCCACCTTATCACCTTTTTTGGGAATATAGATCGGCCCAAAATTATCATTGTTCCACCCCATATTCCCGGTATTGGGAAAAATTCGTTTTGAACCTGTTGTTGTGGTATCGATATAGCGTTGAATAAAGGCTACATTCGGGTGATTTTGAAGGCGCTTAAAAGTATGCTCTGTAAGTGCCCTAAAGTAAAATTCATTATTATTAGGATTGTAGTAAAAACCGTCGGTAATATCATATTCTTCATATAAGAACCTGCGATCAAAACCCTGGCCCTTGGTTTTTCCGGAATAAGAAAACTGCGTCCGGGCTCGCCCTGGTAGTTCCAGGACCTTATTATTTACATAAAGCGTCCCGTTTTCAATGTGCAGAGAATCCCCGGGAAGGCCAACGGCCCGCTTAACATAGTTTGATTTTTTATCGATAGGTTTATCATAGCGTTCACCGGAACGGTCAAAGAATTGCTTTACCGTGTCCACCGGCCAGTTAAAGACCACAATATCATTTCGCTCTATCTCTTCAAAGCCGGGTAACCTGGTGTAGGGAATCTGAGGTTTATTGAGATAGGATTTTGTTCCCAGGATCGGAATTGTATCGTGAACCATTGGAAATGCTATGGCGGTTTGGGGAATGCGCGCCCCATAGTGGAATTTACTTACAAAAAGAAAATCACCAACCAACAAGGTTTTTTCAAGGGAAGAAGTAGGGATGGTAAAGGGTTGCATAATATACGCATGCACTATAGTTGCCGCAATAACCGCAAACAGGATAGAACTGACCCATTCTCCCGTTGCTGTTCTGGGTTTAAGACTGCGGTCTTCAATATAATTTACATCCGTTGCATAATTGATATAGTAAATATAAAATCCTAGGCTAAGGATCACCAGGAATGTTTCCGTTCTGCTATGACGTCCAAAACTTCTTATGGTTTCCACCCAGATCACCGGAAACATGATCAGGTTAACAATAGGAATAAAAAGCAGAATAACCCACCACCAGGGCCGATTGATAATTTTCATTAAAATCACTGCATTGTATACAGGGATTGCAGCTTCCCAGGGTTTTCTTCCTGCTTTCTTATATAATTTCCAGGTTCCTAAAAAATGAATAACCTGGATAAGCAGGAAAAATAAAAACCATTGCGTAAATGTCATAATGAAATGTTTTGCTTTATTAGAGCCTGCCAGGCTCAACTTGTTACATTATTTTAAAATTTCAGCCAGCACGTCCTGCATTCTATAAATGCCTTCTTTACCTTTTAACCATTCTGCAGCAATGACCGCTCCTTGTGCAAAACCCTGCCTGGAATGGGCGGTGTGTTTTATTTCAATGGAATCAATTTCAGAATCGTAAGAAACAGTATGGGTCCCGGGAACTTCGGCTTCTCGCTTGGCGTAGATCGGAATTTCATCATTCTCAGCGTGGTCCAGTTGCCATGCGATCTTATTAGGATTATTGGTTATGATTTGCTGAGCCAGGCTAATGGCTGTTCCACTTGGGGAATCAAGTTTTTGTACATGGTGTATTTCTTCTACAGAAATCGCATATTCCTTTAAGTTTTTCATCATCTGAGCCAATTTCTCATTGAGTTCGAAAAACAAATTAACCCCTATGCTGAAATTTGAGGCATATAAAAAGGCCGAATTGTGTTTTTCACAGACTTCAATAGCCTTATCGTAATGGTCTAACCAGCCCGTAGTTCCACATACAACCGGGATTCCCAGTTCGAAACAGGTGGTGATATTTTTAAAAGCCGCCTGGGGAATGCTAAAATCTATGGCTACATCGGCATCCAGGTGAGTGAGATCGTAACTATCTATATCTTCATCTACTTTTAATGTGATCTTATGGCCTCGTTCCAAGGCAATTTCTTCAATGGTTTTGCCCATTTTTCCATATCCTAAAAGTGCTATCTTCATAATCAAAAATTATAATTTAAGGAAAGTCCGTATCGGGTTTTCCCGGAAAATTCATCAAAATTCATATCAGGCCGAAGGCTGAGATCTTCGCTAACATTAAATTGTTGCAAGTGCGCATCAACGTTAGCATCAATGATATTCAGGGCGTAAATCCCTGCAATGACCAGAATCGAAATCTCTTTATTTCGACGGTAAAAACGTTGAGCTCTAATGAGCCCGTCATCGCTTATCCGGCCCTGAAATTCATCCACTCTCCCTGCAAGCCTGTCCTTATAAGCATCGCGGTATCGATTAAATTCGTTATTGTTGTTGATGTAAAAATAGACCCCGATTCCCAGGCCGGCGTAGGCAATAGGGATTTTCCAGTATCGGCCATTGTAGGCTTGACCCAGTCCAGGTAAAATGGCGGAATAAAACGCAGCGCGGGACGGAGCAAGCGCATCATAAGGTTTGTAGTCCTGTTCTTTTTCTTCTTCCTCGACTATTACATCAGTGGGGGTATCCACGGTCAGGCTATCCTGGGAAAATCCTGGATTGGAAAAAAAAATCAGCATCACTGCTGTAAAAAGAAGTCTACCCTTCACCCTGGATCAGTTTTTTAATTCTATTAAAATCCTCTTCCGATTTGAAGGGAATACTCAATTTACCGCTTCCCTTTTTGGTTAATTTCACATCAACTTTGGTTCCGAGATATTCCGAAAATTCCTTAATGCCTTTTTTGTAGGTCTTGGGAACGCTGGTCGTAGTTTTTGTGGTTTTTTTTCCAGTTTTACCGGAGTTAATTTCTCGTACCAGTTGTTCGGTCTCTCTTACCGATAGTGATTTTTGAAGAATCTTTTCATAAATATTCAATTGCTGCTGGGGATCCTCCACATTGATAAGGGCACGCCCATGTCCCATGCTTAGGAATCCGTCCCGCATTCCAGTTTGAATAATGGGGTCGAGTTTAAGCAGGCGGAGGTAATTGGCAATTGTAGAGCGGTTTTTCCCCACTCGCTCACTAAGTTGTTCCTGGGTGAGATTGATCTCATCGATAAGTCGCTGATAGGACAGGGATATCTCGATAGGATCCAGGTCCTGGCGCTGGATATTTTCGACCAATGCCATTTCCAGGGATTCCTGATCGTTTGCTATTCTGATATAAGCCGGAATGGTCTTTAACCCAACTATTTTGGAAGCTCTAAATCGGCGTTCCCCGGAAACAAGTTGATACTTATTGAAATCCAGTTTTCTAACCGTGATGGGCTGGATGACGCCTAATTCGTTGATTGAGGAGGCGAGCTCCTTTAGGGCATCTTCATTAAAACTGGTTCGCGGTTGAAATGGATTGACTTCTATGGCCTCCAGCTCAAGTTCCACGATGTGTCCCACCAACTTATCAGCATTCTTATCTTCTGCAGATTGTATATCATTTTGCGGATCCTTCAGTAAAGCTGAGAGTCCTCTTCCTAAAGCTTGTTTCTTGGTAGCCTTCGCCATCTTCTATGAGTTTTTCTTTATAATTTCATGTGCCAGGCTTAAATAATTGCTGGCTCCTTTACTTCCCGCATCGTAGTTTATGATACTTTCTCCATAACTGGGGGCTTCACTTAAACGGACATTCCGTTGAATGATTGTATCGAAAACCATTTCCCCAAAATGCTTCTGAACCTCTTCTACCACCTGGTTGGATAATCTCAGCCTCGAATCATACATGGTCAGTAACAGGCCTTCAATATCCAGTTTTTTATTGTGAATTTTTTGAACGCTTTTAATTGTGTTCAGCAGCTTGCCTAGGCCTTCCAGCGCAAAATATTCACATTGGATCGGGATGACTACCGAATCTGCAGCGGTTAACGCGTTAAGGGTAAGTAATCCAAGTGACGGGGCACAATCGATCAGGATATAATCATATTTTTCCTTTAAAGGAGTGATTGCTTTTTTTAGCATAGACTCCCTGTTTTCCTGGTCCACCAGTTCAATTTCTATCGCTACCAGGTCTATATGAGCAGGAATAATATCCAGGTTTGGAGAATTGGTTTCCATGATTGCCTTTTCAGGAGAAATGGAATGTTCCAGCAACTGGTAGGTGCCTAATTCAACTTCTTCTACATCAATACCGAGACCCGAGGTCGCATTGGCCTGGGGATCAGCGTCAATCAGTAAAACTTTCTTTTCAAGTACTCCAAGTGAGGCCGCCAGGTTCACCGAAGTTGTGGTTTTTCCCACGCCGCCTTTTTGATTGGCAATAGCAATGATTTTACCCATTAATTACGTTCAATTTTTAAAAGGTAAAAATACAATTTATTATAGGTTTATGAAATCATTTTGTTAACAGCTTGTACATCTGATAAAGACTAGTGGTTCAAGACTATTTACCGCTTTGCTTGGTGCAAAATCAACAAAAATGTTAAGGGTTGTATAAATAAAAAACCGAAGGTTTTTCCTCCGGTTTTTAAGAAGTGTAAAAACTTTGATATAAAGATTAGCTTCCTTTCTTGGCTTTGATCATCGCTTCGAGCTGATCCCAGAGTTCCTCGGGAATGGCTTCCAGGAGGTTGAATTGTCCTGCACCTTTTAACCATTCGCCCCCATCTATGGTTATGACCTCGCCATTGACATAAGCGGAGAAATCTGAGACCAGATAGGCGGCAAGGTTAGCCAGTTCCTGGTGTTCCCCAAGCCTTTTTAAGGGAACCTTCTTTGAAAGGTCGAACTTCTCTTTGAGATCCCCCGGTAGTAATCGGTCCCAAGCTCCCTTGGTAGGGAAGGGGCCTGGCGCAATGGCATTAGATCTTATTCCGTATTTCGCCCATTCAACGGCAAGGGAACGCGTCATCGCTAAAACACCTGCTTTTGCCGTGGCACTGGGAACTACATAGGCTGAACCTGTCCAGGCATAAGTGGTCACGATATTGAGAATGGTTTTATCTTTTTGCCCTTTGTCTATCCAGTATTTCCCGAAGGCCAGGGTGCAATTTTTACTTCCCTTTAATACGATATCGATAATGGTATCGAAGGCATTGGCGCTAAGGCGCTCGGTAGGTGAAATAAAATTTCCGGCGGCATTATTTAATAAAATATCCACGGGGCCAAATTCTTTTATTACGGTATCACGCATGGCCTCCACCTCTTCATAATGTCTTACATCGCATTGCACCGCCATACACTTACCTCCGGTTTCTTCTTCAAGTTCCCTGGCGGTATTCTGAAGTTTTTCCAGGTTTCGGGAAGTGATGGCCACTTTTGCCCCCAGTTCCATAAAATACCTGGTCATGGCTTTTCCCAGGCCACTGCCACCTCCTGTAACGACGATGATTTTGCCTTTCAGGGCATCATCTCGAAGCATTTTTTGTGTATAATTCATCATTTAAGTTTTTCTTTTCTAAGATCGGAATTTCTAATGGGTTATACCCTATGGTTCGATGAGGATCTCCAGCAATTTTATGGCCGCCTCACTTATTTTGGTTCCTGGGCCAAAAACCGCCACGGCCCCGGCGTCAAATAGGAATTTATAGTCCTGGGAAGGGATTACACCACCCACGATCACCATTATATCATCACGTCCGAGATTCTTGAGTTCTTCGATTACCTGGGGTACAAGGGTTTTATGTCCTGCTGCCTGAGAAGAAATTCCCAGGATGTGAACATCGTTTTCTACAGCCTGTTTCGCCGCTTCCTGGGGAGTTTGGAAAAGCGGACCTATATCGACATCGAAACCGAGGTCGGCATAGCCAGTGGCTACAACTTTTGCACCGCGGTCATGGCCATCCTGGCCCATTTTTGCGATCATAATACGGGGACGCCGACCATCCTGCTCGGCGAATTGATCAGCCATTTTCCTGGCCTTTTTAAAGGAAGCATCGTCTTTCATTTCTTTGGAATATACCCCACTAAAGGATTGAATTTTTGCTTTGTAACGACCGTAGACCGCTTCCAGGGCATCACTTATTTCTCCCAGGCTAGCTCTTTTCCTGGCCGCCTCTACGGCTAAGGCTAATAAATTTTCGTTTTCTTCTTTTGCTGCTTTGGTAAGTGCCGCAAGGGATGCCTTAACTTCCTGGTCATCGCGTTCAGCCCTGATTTTTTTTAGCCTTTCAATTTGTTGTTTTCTTACCGTTTGGTTATCCACCTCCAGGGTGACCAGCTCATCTTCTTTTTCCTGCCGGTATTTATTAACCCCCACAATGATGTCCGTTCCACTGTCTATCCGGGCCTGTTTTCTGGCAGCAGCTTCCTCGATTCTCATTTTAGGAATCCCTGCTTCAATAGCTTTGGTCATCCCGCCGAGTTCCTCGACTTCCTCAATGAGTTTCCAGGCTTTTTCAGCGATCTCCTGGGTAAGTTTTTCCACATAGTAGCTGCCCGCCCATGGATCCACGGTCTTGGTTATCCCGGTCTCCTCCTGGAGGTGTAACTGGGTGTTTCTTGCTATTCTGGCAGAAAAATCTGTAGGCAGCGCAATGGCTTCGTCCAGGGCATTGGTATGTAAGCTTTGGGTGCCTCCAAAGGCAGCAGCCGCTGCTTCAATACAGGTACGTGCGACATTATTAAAGGGGTCCTGTTCAGTTAAGCTCCAACCACTGGTTTGACTATGGGTTCTAAGGGAGAGGGATTTGGGATTCTCAGGCTTGAATTGCTTGACCAATTTTGCCCAGAGCATCCTTCCTGCCCGCATTTTTGCGATTTCCATAAAATGGTTCATCCCAACGGCCCAGAAAAACGAAAGTCGCGGGGCAAAGCTGTCTATTTTCATGCCGGCCTTTAATCCCTCCCTGATGTATTCAAGACCGTCAGCCAGGGTATAAGCCAGTTCGATATCATTGGTTGCCCCGGCTTCCTGCATATGGTATCCGGAGATGCTAATGCTGTTAAATCGGGGCATATGCCTGGAGGTGTATTCAAAGATATCAGAAATGATCTTCATCGAAGGAGCAGGGGGGTAGATATAGGTGTTGCGCACCATGAACTCCTTTAAAATATCATTTTGTATGGTCCCGGAAAGCTTAACGGCCTTTACACCCTGTTCTTCGGCAGCAACGATATAAAAAGCCATTATCGGTAAAACGGCGCCATTCATGGTCATGGAAACCGACATCTTATCCAGTGGGATTTGATCAAAGAGAATCTTCATATCCTCTACCGAATCTATAGCAACTCCAGCTTTTCCCACATCGCCGATCACCCTTTCATGGTCACTGTCATACCCGCGGTGGGTGGGAAGATCAAAGGCTACCGATAGGCCTTTTTGCCCGGCGGCCAGGTTTCTGCGGTAAAAGGCATTACTCTCCTGGGCCGTGGAAAAACCGGCATATTGCCTAATGGTCCAGGGCCGGGAGACATACATCGTACTATAAGGACCCCGAAGGTATGGTGGAATCCCGGCTGCAAAATGGAGGTGCTGAGCCTTTTCAAGATCTTTTTCAGAATAGGTAGATTGCAAAGGAATGCCTTCCGGAGTTTGATAAGGCTTGCTTTCTTTTTTCTTCTTCTTGTCGGGCCTTGTTAGCTTAATATGTTGAAGCGCTTTTCTTGACATTTCCGTTGGATTTTAATTCTCTGCTGATTCCTTCGCTAATCTTTCCTGCTCCGATTTTTCACTCAATCGGCGTTCTAAAATAGGTTCAAGGAGGGTTTTGCGTTTGTTTTTCTTCAAAAAAGGGAATAATTCCAGTTCATCTTTCATTTTATCCTGGATATTTTCAAACTTATTCGTCCCGATTAGAACCAATTCTCCTTTATCAAATTGCTGCTGCTCTTTTCCAGCACTTTCTTTGATCTTCTTTTGGATAACCCCTGTTTTTAATTGCTTTAGAAAACCGCCTCCTTTCTCGATCTCCTTAAAGATTTCCAGGGCTTTTTCTGCGAATTGCCGGGTTAGGGTTTCAATATAATATGTGCCTTCAGCAGCATTGCTCACTTTATCCAGGTAGGCTTCATGTTTAAGGATTAATAATTGATTTCTGGCCATACGCGCTCCGAAATCATTGTTTTTGTGATAAATGGCATCATAAGGGGAATTGGATACAGAATCGGCTCCACCGAGTACGGCGCTCATACATTCCGTAGTAGTCCGCAAAAGATTCACATTGTAATCGTATAAGGTCTTATTTCGTTTTGTAGGTTGCGCCAGGATGTGACAATCCCCAGGGAGATCATACTCCCTGGCTAAAGTGGAATATAACCAGCGCAGGGCTCTGATTTTTGCAATTTCAAAGAAATAATCCCCTCCGCTAGCTACTAAGAATTGCGGAAGGAATTTGCTCTTAATACTAGAGGATAGAGCGGTCTCGCCCATATGGTTCAGATATTCATTGACATGAGCCAAGGCGTAAGCCAGTTGTTGCGGAATATTGGCTCCGGCATTTTGGTATAGGTCGGTATTGATGCTAACCACAGAAGAAATACCTTCGGATTTAGAATGAATTCGATCGAAAACCCTGTGATCTTCCTTTAGATTAAAGAACCAATTTCCTGTGCGGGCCAGCTTGCCAATTATATCTGTTTGCAGGTAGACCTGGGATGCTTTATCCTTTAGAAACCCTCGCAAACGATTGAAAAACTCCTCAGATAAAAATTCGGTTTTTATATAAAGAAGCACAGATTCCAGATCGATTTGGTCCAATAAAGTTTCTACGGAAATCTCCTGAGATGGTAATTCAAACCAGATACTTTCAGCGCCTTTTTCTAATGCGGCTTTAGCTTTTTTGTTGGCTTCCAGAGCAGAAGAAACATAAATTTTTTCACAGATATTCCATTGGGCAGGGGATTCAAGGTGCACCGCTTCCCCTATGTCCTCAGCGGTATAAAAGGGCTTTATCGCTATTCCATCCCGGGATTTAAAAATGAGTTTTTCGTTATAATCTGCACCTTTTAAGTCAAATTGAATCTTTTGTTTCCATTGCTTTGCAGAAACCGCTTCAAATTCCTGAAATAATGCTTTTTCCATTGTAAAGATTTTTGGTTGCGGATACCTTAGTCTATCGTGTCGTATTCGATGATATAGATATCTTCATCGGCACGTTTCATAAAGTATTTTTGGCGTGCGAATTTCTCGAGTTCCAGAGAATCCTGAAGCTGCTTGATCACGGCTTTATCTTTGGCGATCTCGTTGCGGTAATAATTTTTATTATCCTCCAGCTCTTCAAGCTCCTGATTGAGCTCATTATGGATAAACCAGGAATTACTATCCAAAAAGATCATCCATCCCGCAAAGATAAGGCTCAAAAGCACATACTTATTGCTCAGAAATTTAAACCAGGTTTTTTTTCGCAGCTCTTTAAGTTTCATACCGGATAAAGATACAAAATTAGCTCAAGCGGTCCTTGATAATAGTCTGGACAATATCAACAGCAACGGTATTATATCGGTTGGTCGGAATGATAATATCGGCAAATTCTTTGGTGGGTTCAATAAATTGCTGGTGCATAGGCTTAAGGGTAGTCTGGTATCGCCATAACACCTCTTCCAGGTCCCTGCCACGCTCATTGATGTCCCTTTTCAGCCTTCGTATAAGGCGTTCATCACTGTCGGCATGCACATAGATCTTAATGTCGAACATTTTCCTGATCTCAGGATTGGTTAAAATCAGGATCCCTTCCACGATAACAACTTTTCGCGGTTCTGTCTTTACCGTTTCACTGGTGCGATTATGTTCCTTAAAAGAATATACAGGCTGATGGATGGTTTTGCCTGCTTTTAGTTCCTGAAGATGCTGTACGAGTAACTCAAAATCTATGGATTGGGGATGGTCAAAATTGGTCTTCACTCTTTTTTCCATACTCAAGTGGCTAAGATCCTGGTAGTAATGATCCTGGGAAATTACATCAACTTCCTCATTTTTTAATTCCTCTATGATCTGGTTTACCACGGTAGTTTTCCCACTTCCGGTGCCGCCGGCGATTCCAATGATTAACATTTAAAATAGTTTGGGACAAATTTAATTATTTGCCCCAAACCCTGAAATTCTATAATAGTGTATTTAAGTTAATTCTTCTCTATATGTTGAACTTCTTCCTCGGTGACCATCGGGCCAAGTTTATTTTCCCAGGAATTCATTACATAATTCATCACATCTGCGATTTCCTGATTACTTAAGCCCATGGGAGTCATCATATTATCATAGGTTTTCCCATTGACGATGATTTCCCCGGATAAGCCGTATTTTACTGCAGCAATGCTTTCATGGCGTTTTTCGCTAAGCCAGTTTGAGCCATTGAGGGGCGGATAAGTACCAGGAACCCCTTGACCGCCAGGAAGATGACAGGTTACACACAAATCGGCATAGACGGCTTGTCCGCGTTTGATACTTTTCTCCAAAGCTGTTTTTTCCTGGTGCTGCTCTTGAGGTACTTTTTCAAGCTTATCTTTTTCCTGATCCTCATTTTTATCGGATTTGCAGGAATTAACCAATAGGAGCAGTGCCCAGCTAAAAAGCAATTGTTTCATTTAATTAATTGGAAGCGTCTTCTTTGGGTAAAATCTTTACAATTCCAGTACCTTCAACGGCAGCATAGAGAAAACCGTCTGGGCCCTCACGCACATCACGTAGTCTTCCTACTCCATTTAAAAGCCTTGTTCTTTCACCTACTTCCGTTCCATCGAGCTCAAGATGTTCGAGGTACTGAAACTTTAAAGAGCCTACTAAAAGATCTCCTTTTAATTCTGGATATTTATCGGAGGTTACATAGACAAATCCGCTAGGCGCTATTGAAGGAAGCCAGTAAAAGATAGGGGCCTCAAAATCTGGTCCACCGGTTTGCTCAGTAATGATGGAATCGTCATAATTAATTCCATAGGTTACCGTTGGCCAACCATAATTCAAACCTTTTTTTACAATGTTGATCTCATCCCCGCCCTGTGGGCCATGCTCGTGAAGCCATACTTCCCCGGTTTCAGGATGATAGATCATTCCCTGTGCATTTCGGTGACCATAGGAGAAGATCGCTTCTTTTGCATTCTCCTCTCCTACAAAGGGGTTATCCTCGGGTATACTGCCATCAAGGTTTAAACGATATACTTTTCCACCATCACGAGTGATATCCTGGGGGTTTTCATCGCGATTTCCACGATCACCTATAGTGAAATATAAATGTCCGGCCTCATCAAAAACGATTCTGGAACCAAAATGTTGACCTTTTGTGGTGTTGGGTTCCGCCTTATACAGGTCTTCTATATCTGTAAGTTGATTATTATTGAGTTTTGCCCTTACCAATTTGGTATTTCCGCCTTCGCCTTCTCCTTCTTCTGAAGCAAAAGTAAGGTAAATCCAGCCTTTTGTTTTGTAATCCGGGTGAAGGGCCACCTCCAGCAATCCACCCTGCCCGTGGTCATAAACAGCAGGAACTCCTGAGATAGATTGCTTATTGCCATCCTTATAATGGTAAAGCGCTCCGCTCTTTTCAGTAATAAGCATACTTTGATCCGGTAAGAAGGTAAAGCTCCAAGGAATATCCAGTCCGGAGACAACTACTTCGTGCTGGTAATCTGTTTCAAGGGTATCGGCTGCAGGTTGTTCCTCCAGGCCTTCCCTGGTTGTGATTTCTTGTTCCTCAGGTTCAGTGGTACTAGCCTTTTCCGAAGATTTCTGATTCTCACCACAAGCCGAAAGGGCAAGAATCATACTTAGAGATAATAATACTCGTTTCATATCAATAGTTTTGGTGATTAGACAATTTGCGGTCTACCTGCAAATTGAATTAACTAAGATATAAAAAATCTAAAGTTCTTGTTGCAATCCCAATGGAATTATTATATTTGCAGCCGCTTAAAGATAGAAGTTCATTTAAAAGATTTTATTTCTGATTTTATCAAGGATTGTTGCTTTAAAATTTAGCGATAATCTTATCAGAAAAATTCGGGGTGTAGCGTAGCCCGGTTATCGCGCCTGCTTTGGGAGCAGGAGGCCGCAGGTTCGAATCCTGCCACCCCGACGAACCACCTAATAAGTGGATACAAAACACTGTTAATCTATTGATTTTCAGTGTTTTTTGTTTTTAATGATATCAGATAATATCATTTAAATACATAAGTCTGGTGAATCATTCGGTGAATCAATTATTACAGATAAATCCGTAACTTCCTAAGGCACTTTAGTTGATTTGACTTTCGTCTTTGCGAACTGATTGTTTCATTAAAGACGCTTGAAATGCCTAATTACACTACCTTTTCCGTATTATTCTTTGTCCGAAAACATCATGATGAGACTAAGAAATTATTTATCTACGCCCGGATTACTGTTGATGGAAAACGTTCCGAAATCAGTTTAAAAAGATCTATTCCGGTGAATCAATGGGACGCCTCAAAAGGACGCGCGAGAGGAACTTCTCCAAAATCCCGCATTTTAAACCAGTATCTGGACCAGGTTTACAATAAATTATTAGACTGTCATAAACAGTTGTCTTCTGAGAATAAAGTAATCTCCGCTCAGAGTATCAAAGCTCGTTTCTATGGGAAGGATGATCAGCAGAAAACCTTATTGGAGCTTATGGATTATCATAATTCTCACATGAAAAATGTGTTGAAGCCCGGAACTCTTAAAAACTATTATACAACTGAAACCTATTTAAAAGAGTTTTTAAATAAGCAAATGAGCTGCAATGATATTAACCTCAGACAGATTAATTACCGGTTTGTAACCGACTTTGAACAGTTCTTACGCAAGTATTCTGCAAGGGTCTCCAGAAAGACTTGTGGCAATAATGGTACTATGAAGCATTTGGAACGTTTAAAAAAAATGCTCAATCTGGCCATTAAACTGGAATGGCTGATGAAAAATCCTTTTGACAAATTTAAATTCCGCTTTGAAAAGAATGAACGGCAGTATCTAACTAAGCGTGAGCTTCAAATATTAGAGACTACCGAGTTTACCAGAAGTAGTTTGCAAAAAGTTAAAGATATTTTTGTTTTCTCATGCTATACGGGTCTTTCCTACGTAGATATTAAAGAGCTAACCATTCATCGGCTCGTAAAGGGAATTGACGGCAGTAATTGGATCTATACCAAACGAGAGAAAACAGATGAAGCTGTGAAGGTACCATTACTCCCTCAGGCAGAACTTTTATTAAATAAATACAGGAATCAAATTACTTCCGATGATTATTTGTTTCCAGTATGTTCTAATCAAAAGATCAATAAATATTTAAAGGAGATTATGCTGCAATTGAAAATAAAAAAGACCATAACCTTTCATTCTGCCAGGCATACTTTTGCCACCACGGTAACTTTATCTAATGGAGTGCCTATTGAAACTGTTTCCAAGCTATTAGGACATTCCAAATTATCCACTACCCAGATCTATGCCAGGGTGATTGATTCTAAAATATCCAATGATATGGAATGTTTAAAAAAAAAATTAATGAATTGATGTTTGCCTTAGGTGAAGGTATATGAATAATCCAAATCCTATAAAAGCCATTAATATTCCAATTATAAGGATTAAATAAGGAACCACTTTTTTTGTTCTAGACATAGGATTGTTTGAAGTGGCAATTAAGTTCTTTCTTATTGGAACGATTGCCGTTTTTCCAATTAGTCTTAGCAATTTAAGATTAGCTTAATATATTTAAAGTGAACTAATTGCAAGATGTGTGCCTGTGGACACAATCTTGATTGCTCCCGATGGTCGCAATGAAAAAGAGATATTTAAGTGTTAAACCAGTATCTGAACTAATCTATGAAATGGGTGCAAAATACTTTTCTCTCTTAAAAATAAAGTGGAGTATTAGTAATAATATATTATGGGAAAAATTGAAATTAAAAGAATCGGCAGGGATATTTCGCTAAAAGCAAAAAGTGGCACGTAATAGGGACTAGCCACATACGAGTAATGCAGGAAAATATAAATAGGTTAGTAAAAAAGAATGCACCATCAGCCGGTATTGATGAACAATAAATTAAAAGCACTGAACAATAATAGATTGTCAGTGCTTTTAATCTGAGAATACGTTGAATAATTTAGTATTGTATGATCACCAAAAATTATCTAGTCACCTTCACTAAGCGAAAAGCTACCATCACCATTGAAGGATTCTAAAGTAATGGTAACGGACCAAATTCCAGGGACACCTGTAGAAGTTGTTCCTGAAAAGCTATCAGGCTCAGAACCACCATCCAGTGATTTATCCAGAACCATAGTTCCGTTGGCATCTTTTACTATCATTCTAAATGTTCCCTGCGAAGTAGCCGTAATATCGGCATTATAATCTGCTGTATTTAAAGCATTTCTCCATTGAAATGTTCTGGTTACACTCCCACCATTTCCTGTGAAATCACCATCAATATCACCATTGAAATCGCCAACATCTTCAAACAAAGCCTGACCATTTACCCTGATAGTAGCATTGCTTGAATTATCATCATCACTACTACATCCAACTATTATTGTTACGAGGGAAAATATGAGAAGAATTTTTTTAGTAAGTTTCATTTATATAGATTTTTAAGTTAATCATTTTCATCTTCGCCTTGATCATCATCATCTTCTCCATTTCCATCTTCTGCGCTAACGAAATTTCCATCCTCATCGAATTCAAGCTCTATACCGTTGTCTAATGTTACTTCATAAGATCCATCATCTTCTATTTCTGCTTCAATAATGGTCTCTTCAGGATAGTTCGCACTGATATAATCTTTAATTGCCTGAGGTAAATTATCTGGATGGATATCCGTGTCATCCTGGTCATCATCATCTTCATTCTCGTCATGAGCGATTCCAAGAAAATTTCCATTGACATCAAAAATTAATTCGATGCCATTGTCCAATTCTATTTCATAATGCCCATTACTTTCCCTTTCAGCCTCGTCAATGCCAACCCCTGGAAAGTGCTCGTCTATGAAATCCAGTATGTTCTCGGGTAATTCGGATACCTCCAAATCTTCATCTCCAAAATCATCTTCTTCATCTCGGTCTTCACCTAAAAAATTACCTTGCGAATCAAATATTAACTCAGTATTGTCACTTAAGGTAATTTCAAAATTATTATTATCCTCAACTTCAGCTTCTATAATAGTCAGGCCAGGATAGTTGTTGGTAATAAATTCCAGAATGCTCTGGGGTAGTGAAGAAGTTCTAACGTGAGCATCTGCTGTAAATGCAATAGCATTCAAATTATCTTCAGTGGCATTTTCCTCTTCGGAAGAACAAGCTGAAAGTAGAAGGAGCCCACATACAGTTAAAGTAAGTGTGGTTAAGTTTTTCATTTTTAAGTGTTTAGATTAGAGCAAATAATTTATTATTTCTATAAAGCAAATTAATAATAAATATTATCCCAAAAATAGAACTTTTTTTTAAAACACTAATTTTAATAGGAATAGGATCAGTATCATGAAGTTTTACCCTTTTTTTAAATATTCCTTATTAAAATAGCTTTAGAACGGTAGCAGATTTTAAAGCCGTTTGGTGGAGGTATGTAAAGAATGAAAAAGGGGAAATAACGCTTTTACCTGCATTTCCCCTCTTTTATTCCACTTGGGGGTGACCCTTTGTGGATTAAACTAATTAAAAGTTTACAGCGATTTTAAAGATACAAATAATTCTTTGCAACCTCCGGGCGCAAAGCAAGATTGTCATGACAATGACACATCTTGCTTTGTTGATTTTTTGAAGTTAATAATTTACTGGAAAGGCCGATGCGAATCCCCTGTATGAACCATTATTTTTAAATGGTTTACGTAAATCCCTGGTCTTACGGTTCATATTAAAATTTACTTTTTTTATCCTGAGCACTTTCCTTTTTTTAATCAGTTACAATTTTTGAAAACAGAAAACCTTTCAATTATTGAATTTAATTTACTTCTCTCAGAGCCTTCGCTACTACCTTTTTTCATGCCACCATATTTAAGATTTAGAATTAGAAAAGGACTTATAAAAGGGCAAAGTATGAAGCCCGGTTTATGCAGTCCGGCTAACTTCTAAATCTTATCCATTTGCATTTACTAAAAAAGGGAGATGACGTTAAGAAAGAATAATATGGAGGAGAGTGTATTTTGTAGAAAATCATATCTTTACATCACAAAGACGATCAAATAGTATGAACTCTCTTTGTTTTATGAAGTTTGGTGAATCATTCGGTGAAACATCAAAATAATTAACAGTGAAAGTATTGTGGTTAGGACGTTTATTGGAAAATAAATTATCCTGCCACCCCGACATTTTGATTTTCAAACTACATCAAAAAACACTTAAACAAATGATTTTTAGTATTTAACAGATACTGGGGATCATTTTTTTTTGTTTGATATCAAACAAAATGTGACCTATTCGGTTATTCTTTTTCAAATTTTTCCGTTAGCTTGGGTTTTTGTGATTTTACTTTTTTCGGTTTAGTTATACCGGTTACCTAAAGGAATGAAGGCTAATGAAAACAAACCTACTTATCATATTCTCTTACGGTGCTATCTTAAAAGAAAAAGACAAGCATGCACTTATATATGCGTGGGTTACTATTATTATGGGTTCAGATTAATTTAAAAGAGCTAAGTTGTCGGAAACCTGGGGTCTTCATGTTCAATGTTTAAAAGGGAGAAGGGTGCACCATATGTACTCAAAACTATAACATTGTTGCATTGAGTAATAAAAAGTTATAGTTTTCACGCAACCAAATGATTGGTAGTGTATCTAATAAACAGAGCCATGAAAGGGCAAACCCGGAAGACCACCAAGGCCAATTAGAAACTGAAATATCAACTCATTAAAAAGTTATGAAATCCAAAATCTATTTTATTGCATTAGTATTAATTGGAGCCATGTTCTATTCTTGCGATTCAGATGATTTAGCCTATCAGAATAAGTTCGAAACCAGTAAAAAAGAGTATCCACCCCACGAACTACGTCTTGTAAAATAAAATAATTGTTCTAAGATCCTCCTGGTTAATCCGGATTTAATTTTGCTGGAGTTTCTTGTAATTCTGCGGATAAAGGTTCCGGATATTCCTGTGGTTTATGGACATGATATTCTCCAGGGTGTACTTGAGCCATTCATATGGATTGACTTCGTGCTTTTTGCAGATAGCAAAGAAAGAATACATGATGGCTCCACGTTGTGCTGCGCTATGGCTCCCGGCAAAGAGGTAATTTTTCCTTCCAAGGGCCAAAGGACGGATGGCATTCTCGATTAAATTGTTATCGATTTCCAGGACTCCGTCATATAGATAAGCATTTAACTGGTCCCACCGATCCATGGTGTATCTAAAGGCTTTTCCGATAGGACTCTTTGGAAGCAGCTGGTGATTCCTCATCTGCTGGAACATCCATTTGCCCAGCTCGTTTAATATCGGCAATGCCTTTTCAAGACGTAGCTCCTTTCGCTGATCA
The DNA here is from genome assembly GCF_054121475.1 of Salegentibacter profundi. NCBI lineage: Bacteria > Pseudomonadati > Bacteroidota > Flavobacteriia > Flavobacteriales > Flavobacteriaceae > Salegentibacter > Salegentibacter profundi. The sequence continues at coordinate 46,037 of NZ_JBSYGG010000008.1, read as the reverse complement.
GGATCTAGTTTGTCCTCTCTGGCCTGGGCCTCGATAGCATACAGCTGCTGAATAAAGATTAGCGCTTTTTCCGCCCGCTGTTTATCATTATCCTTTGCTTTGTCAAATTCTCTTCGGGCATGGGCCCAGCAATTCAGGTGGGTAACCCCATTACGTTTACCGATCTTATCATAGGCTCCGTAGCCGTCGGTTTGCAGGTATCCTTTAAAATCAGCCAATACATGATCGGCAGCCTGACGGCTACGCCCGCTTTGGTAATCAAAGAGCACGGTTTTATCTATAGGATTATGGTACACCCAGTAGTAGCCCTGATGGTTGGTGCCTTTCTTATTCTTGTCGATGACCTTGATCGGTGACTCGTCCGCCTGAAGGTATCCTTGAGACTTGGTATCCTCCAGCAAGTGCTGGTAGAGGATGTCGAGGATCTTTAGACTCTGCCTTGTCCAACCTTCCAAAGTGGAAGAGGCTACGGGGATATCTGCTCTTTTAAACCTTTGAAGCTGGCGGTACAGCGGGAGGTGGTCCATGTATTTATCGACCAGGATGGAGGCCAGAAGACCAGCTCCAGGGATTCCTTTTTCGATCACCCTGTTTGGAAGTTCCCCGATTAACACTCCTTCTTTATTTTTGGGAGCATATTTGTAACGGATATAGCGTTTGATGTAATACTTGGCGGGCTCGTATTCGAGCTCTTCCGTAACCTCTTCTCCGATACAGACCATTCCACTTAGATCTCCCTCAGGATATATTTTGATCTCTTCTACTGGCAGGTGATCCGGCAAGGCCACTCGTCCTTTGTGTGCAGATTTTCTCTTGCGACGCTCGTAGGTAAGCTTTTCCTTTGCTTCTTCCTCCTGCTTCTGGGCAGTTTCAGGATCCATTTCAAAAGGAAGGCTCATCTGATCCTTATCCCCTTCGAAGCGCTCCCTTTTCTGGCCGTATGCCAGACGCTTGTAATGGGCTAGTTGAAATTCCAGATCAGAGATCTTTTGCTCCTTCTGGGAAAGAACCTTTTCTGCCTTTGCCAGCTTTTTGGCTCCCTTCTGCAAGAATTTTTCCTGCTTCTGAAGGAGTGCTAAAAGCTCATCTTTGGATAGATTTTCCAGGTCATTTCCCATAGGATAAATATACGGAAAATCACAAGTTACACCTAGCCTTAAGCCGCATTATTACTGGAAAAGTTAATATTTTTTCAGTGCGAATAACGAAGTTTCTGAACGCTTTTCTTCACTGTAATACCCTCTATCATCAGTACCAGTTGTGGCCAACTAAAGCTGGTTTGATCATCCCTGAGAACCGGTGGAGTGAAGGTTCCTTTCTCCAGTCTTTTATAGTATAAAACAAACCCGCCCCGCTCCCAGTGCAGCAGCTTTATATGGGTGCGATTTCGGTTCAGAAAAACGAACACATCACCGCTGGTAGGCTCACGGTTGAGCTCATTTCGGACCAGTCCGCTCAGGCCGGAAAAACTCTTCCTCATGTCACAAGGCTTTCGGTACAGGTGGTATCTATTGGAGGAGCCAAGGCTAAACATGCATCTGCACCAGTTTGGCAATAAGGGCAGGATCTCCGCCATTCATCCTGAGTTGGACTCCGTTGGGAAAATTTAATTCTACCTCCACTGGACCCGACGTAGGGCCAGATATTTCAACAAATCCCGATCTTTTCTCCAAGGATCGCTTTTTCCGGATCCAGTAACCCATAGTGCTTGCACTGATGTTATTCTCACGTGCAAAGCGCTTTGCTGATAATCTACTTAGGCGGTATTGCTCTACCAGCTGAAACATTTCTTCCTGTCTGCTCATCTTTATTATTTTTGAACAAAGCTAGAGGAACACAGGCTTCAGGTCAACATGTACTTGGTGGGACGGATACAAAAAAGATTGGTTGGATTTTAAAGAATCTTCTAATAATTCTTACAAATATACCTCTGTGAACAGCTCATGGGTTGGTTTTAGCTGGGAGACTACCATAACCGTAGAAAATGGTGTTATTAAACAAAGAGATTTTGAATATACTTCTACTGAAGGTTTACCAGAAGATATTTCAGAAAGTGAGCTTCAATGGACCGAATCGGAAACTGAGATTGGTTCTCACGAAAATGGAGGTGAACCAATAACAATTGACGAAATCTACGAAAAGGCTCAACAGGAATGGCTTATTGAAAGAGAGAATGCCACAATATATTTCGAAACCGAGAATAACGGAATAATTTCAACTTGCGGTTATGTTGAGGATAATTGTGCTGACGATTGTTTTATAGGAATAGTCATAGATAGCATTGAACCTCTTTAATTGAAATTTGTCACTTCATGTTGACTTAAATGTTTAGACCTCAAGGAATTCAGAGAAGTTTTTTTAAGTTAAGTAAGGCTACAGTACAGCTACAGTACATATTTATAATGCTCCCCTGGGTATAGTTTTGCTCAAAAAAATAATCGTGAGTATTACGGCCTACATTAAAGATATCCCGCAATGCTTTGTAAATGAAGTTAACGAGATTTTTCCGCACCTAATAAACCGAGATACCAAAAGTTTATCCTAATTAGAACCACTTGATTGTAGAAACATTGGTTTTCCATGATACCAAACTATTGGTTTTTCGATACAAAATATAAACCGCTGTTTTTGACGCATTCCACCTTTTAGTATGTCGTATATGCACCTGCTAACTCCCTAGTATTCGTTATATATTTGATTATGATTTTGACTGAAGGATCATAAAACAACTAAATATGTTATCAGCTAAAAATTAAATATTATGAAAGTACAAGCATATCTTAATTTTGATGGGAATGCTCAAGAGGCCTTTAATTTTTATAAAGAGGTTTTTGGAGGAGAATTCAGTGCGGTTTTGAAAATGAGTGATGCCCCGGAAAGTGATAAGCTTTCCGAAAAGGAGAGAAACAGAATTATGCATATTTCACTGCCGATCTCAAAAGATGTTATCCTAATGGCTTCTGATATATTGCCTTCAATGGGTCATAAACTCAAAAAAGGGAATAACCTCTATATATCACTTCACCCTGAGAGCAAAGAGGAAGCTGACAGGATTTTTTATGAACTCTCGGAAGGAGGCGCTATAGAAATGCCTATAGAAGACCAGTTTTGGGGGGATTATTATGGAAGTTTTGAAGATAAATTCGGAGTAAAGTGGATGATTAATTATAGTAAATAAGATAACAATGAGTAAGAAGCAAATTGAAATTTCAACAAAAGTAGAAGGCGATATAGACAACGTTTGGGAATATTGGACCCAACCAAATCATATTACGCAATGGAATAGTCCTTCTGATCAATGGCACACCCCAAAAGCGGAAAATGACCTTAGAGAAACAGGAAAATTCAACTTTCGAATGGAGGCAAAGGATGGGAGTGCTGGATTCGATTTTTCAGGAACCTATGATGAAGTGAAGGAAAAAGAGGTAATCCGGTATAGCCTTGACGATGGTAGAAAGGTGGATATCTCCTTCAAGGATGAAAATAATAAAGTCCTAATCCTTGAAAAATTTGAACCTGAAGCACAGAATTCAGAGGATATGCAGCGAGAAGGCTGGCAAGCTATTCTTGACAATTTCAAGAGATATGTCGAAAGCAAATAAAAAGGAGATTCGGGAAAATCCTGGTAAACCTCCTTTAGGTTTAAAACTTACGCAGATTGCCTGGGTAGTCCATGATATTGAAGCTGCCAAGGTATTTTTTAAGGATCTGCTGGGAACAAAAAATTTTAGCAATACCGAAATATCGCGGTTAAGTGATTATGATGGGACCTATTATGGTCGCCCCTCAAATGCTGAAAACCTGGTAGCTATGGCCTATTCAGGAGGCGTGTTTATTGAACTCATTCAGCCTGTTTCTGGCAATAGTATCTTTAGGGATTATATTGATGAAAGTCCTACTGGCGGGGTTCAACATATTGCATATAGTACCAAGCTTGCTAATCTCGACAAGGCTGTTTCCCAATTCCAGGATAAAGGCTATACCATCATTAGCTGTTTTGATACACCAATTGCTAAAATTGTTTTCTTCGATACGCGAAAAGAAATTGGTGTTTTTACTGAAATTATGGGTATCACCGAAGAAGGGGAAACAATAGTTCAAAAAATGATGACCCCGTAATTAATTGAAAAGACCGTAAAATTTAAGATTCATAGAAAAAAGAGCCAATGGTTGAAGTATTTCAAACCAATATAGATACTGAAAAGAAAGCAGATTTTATACTGGAAAAACTTCAAATTGCCTTTCCAGATTACCGGATCAACTTTGATCTGGAAGACTGTGACAACATTCTCCGCATGGAAGTTGGGGACTCCTCAATTGAAGCAAAAGCTGTCATGGAGTTAGTCAAGAGCTATGGGTACCAAATTAGCGTGCTTCCTGATGAATACGTACCTCAAAACATTTCAATCTCAGCGAAGACACCAGGCTTTTAGAAGGATAGATTGATCTCCGGTTGAGGATGCTCACCACTAAATATTATTTTCCCTTTTTTCTTCGTCGAAATCTTTAATAGTCCCTGGTTGAAAAGGTTACCATTTCCTAAGATAAAAAAGAGGGTATTCTCTTTGAAAATTGATTGAAAGCCGTTTAATTTGCAAAACATTTATCGGGATGTGGCGCAGTCTGGTAGCGTATACGCCTGGGGGGCGTGGGGTCGCAGGTTCAAATCCTGTCATCCCGACTTTTTAACATAATATTTTAACATAAATAAAGGGTAATTATATGATATTCATTTAATTACCTTTTTTGTTTGATTTCAAATATTAACAAATTATGTTAAATTTAATAAGAACAAATCGAGACTTTTTGGGTGATTTGTGAGTAAATCGGGAGTTCTAAATGAGTTATTTTTTAGTATCTTAGTATAATTAACCTCCGGGTTCGTTCCGCGTTTTCAGTTTGATTTTCGTACTACAATTTTTGTTTCATTTAAAATCTAGTATGATGCGTACCGATCAAACTTTTATTATTTCCTTTTTTATTCGAAAAAAGAAACATCAACCTGAAGTAGCTAATCTTTATACCAGAATAACGGTTAACGGAAGAAGGCTGGAAATAAGCCTTAAAAGAACCTTGCCAGTGGAGCAGTGGTTGCCGGATGCCTGTAGGGTAGCAGGTTTTTCAAAAGAGGTAATTCAGCTCAATTCAAAAATAGACCAGACCCGGGCTCTTCTTTATAAGGCATTTGATGAACTTCAAAGAGAAGGACAACTTGTAACATCTCAATTGGTTAAGGCACGATATCTTGGTACTGATGTGAAACACAAAAGTCTTCAAGACCTAATTAATTACCATAACACTAATATGATAAGTGTGCTTAAAAAAGGCACTCTTAAAAATTATTATACCACTGGTCATTATTTGGAGGATTACCTTCTAACAAACTATAGAACCAGTGAGTATTTTTTAAAGCAAATCAATTATGAATTTATTTTAGGTTTTGAGAACTTTCTCCGATCAAAGCCTAAACTACACAACAATGGTGTAATGAAACATATGGAGCGTTTTAAAAAGATGATGCGCTTAGCCGGAGATCTGGATTGGATTGAAAAGAACCCTACGAAAAGATTCAAGCTTCGCTTTGATAAAGTAGATATGGTTTACTTAACTAAATTAGAACTTGAAAAGATCAAGAACGAAACCTTTGAAAGACCTGTTTTATCAATAAACAGAGATGTTTTTATTTTCGCTTGCTATACAGGCCTTACTTATTCCGATGTCAAAGCCCTGACCAAAAATCATGTGCATATAGGAGTTGATGGCAATAAGTGGATCTATACCAGAAGAAGTAAAACCAACACGTCTGTGCGAATTCCCATATTAAAAGAAGCTCAGGAAATTCTGGATTACTATAAAAATCATCCAAAAATTGATGGGACTGATAAATTGTTACCGGTTTATTCCAATCAAAAAATCAATCAGTATTTACGAGAAATCGCAGTGAAAGTCAAAATAAGTAAGAAACTAAGCTTCCATGCTGCCCGGCATACTTTCGCCACTACCGTAACCCTTGCTAATGGTGTTCCCATAGAAACAGTTTCAAAGCTATTAGGCCATCATAAAATATCTACAACACTAATATACGCACGGGTTCTTGATTCGAAAGTATCAATGGATATAGATAATTTGAGGAAAAAATTAATAGGTTAATTCTTGATTAAATTAGCTGATTACTAATATTTACCTAATAATCCTGGAAATTATTACGAGAACTACTGCTCACAACAATTCAAACACGCACAAAAATTCTATGAAAATTGGTTTTGCGGTATGAAAATTATGAATAGTAGATACTTTTATAAAAATCAAGATAGTGGAATTAAATTTGCCATTCTTTAGCAGTGCCAATTTTTATTAGAATCACATTTAACATTATACTCCTGGCTTTAAGGTTTTAATTTAAATTAAAAATGTCAAGTATTTTGCGCAATATACTTGACAAAACATCTTTCTTTCTTATTTTTGTTCCCGTTAAGGAATTCATTACATGCAAATGAAGGTAGCAGAGAAAATAGAACGCAAAATCGACAGGATGCAGGAAGGTACCACCTTCAAGTATCAACAACTCGATATTGACCAGTCTGAGTATAGTGCTGCTGCTAAAGCTGTTGAAAGGTTAATGAAGAAAGGTATTATAAAAAGAGTATCTACTGGAGTGTTCTACAAACCAAAACAATCTGCATTTGGAGAACTGAGACCAAGCGAAGAGGAATTACTGAAACCACACCTTTTTCTGAAAGGGAAACGTATTGGATACATAACGGGTGGTTCATTATACAACCGAATGGGGTTAACCACTCAGGTTCCCAAAACCATTAAAGTGGCCAGTAAAATCAAACGCGTAACAACCAAGATTGGAAAAACACAGGTAAAGCCGGTAAAAAGCTATGTGGACGTAACCAATGAGAATTACTACTTGCTTGAAATATTGGATGCAATCAAAGACTTTAAGACCATACCTGACCTGGACAAGAAATCAGCCATCACATTACTAAAAAACAAGATCAGTAAACTTACAGAAAATGATCTATCAAAGATGGTAAGGTACGCCATAAAATACCCGCCAAGAGTAAAAGCATTGTTGGGGGCTATACTTGAATTTTCCAGGAAAAAGAACGGCATTGAAAGTTTGAGGACAAACCTGAATCCGCTTACCTCCTATAAACTCGGGATTACAGAAGAAGCATTACCAACTGCTTCCAAATGGAACATTAACTGATATGAACTTGCACAGCAATAAAGAACTACTACAGGATGCTATTCTTGCTACATCCGAATATCTTGATATTAGAGATATTTATATTGAAAAGGATTATTGGGTCACCATTGCTCTGTATGAAATATTCCATTCCTATATAGGAAGTCAGGCTGTTTTCAAAGGAGGAACTGCACTTTCAAAATGTCATAAACTGATTGAACGGTTTTCGGAAGATATTGATATGGTGGTACTTCGCAATCAAGGAGAGAATGATACTCAGATGAAGAAGAAAATTCGGGCAATTAGTAAGGTAGTGGAGAATGTAATTCCGGAGATAGAGGTGGAAGGATTAACTAACAAGATGGGTAATATTCGGAAAACGGTTCACCAGTACGATAAGATTTTTAAAGGAAATTTTGGTCAGGTGAGAGAACACGTTGTGGTAGAAGCTACCTGGTTAGGAAATTTTGAACCATTCTCAGAAATGCAGGTCAGTTCTTACATCTATGAAATGATGAAGGCCAAAGGACAGGACAAATTGATTGAACAATACAATATGGCTCCATTTACCATTCAGGTATTGAGTAAGTTGAGAACATTCTGTGAAAAGATCATGAGTTTAGTAAGGTTTTCCAGATCAGAAACACCAATCACGGATTTGAGGAATAAAATCCGCCATGTTTACGACATACACCAAATGCTTAAAGATGGCGAGATACAGGAGTTCTTTAAAAATAATGATTTTGATAAAATGTTGGTGAAAGTCGGTCAGGTTGGCTATAAGAATAGTAATGCATGGATTTCAAATCACCCTTCCACTGCTTTGATATTTGAAAAACCAAAAGAGACTTGGGACCAACTCCACTCTGAATACATAGGTAATTTCAAAGACTTAGTTACAGGGGAGCTGCCAGAAGAAAAAGCATTAATTGAGACCCTAAATAAAGTATCTGATCGTCTTAAAAAGGTGAAATGGAAAATAAAATAAAGTTTGCCAATAGCTACGCGTTCAATGTTGGACCGTATTGGCCACACGAACGCTGAGCTATTGCGTGGATGTGCTTTTATACTCTTTAAATTCCCTAATCTGAATATTCTTAATCAACAAAAATGTATTGGTTATGGTGTAATTTTAATTGAAGGATGATGAATACTACACGGACAAAACTGGTAGGTAATTTAATTTAGAATTACTTAACTATGCTGGAATATTCGAAAGATCGTAGTGTCAGCAATAGACCAAAAAGAGATATCATCTCTTTTTAGTAAAATTTTGCCGCAGTTTCAAGGGCTTCGGAGCATTTTAACTTCGGTTTCTTTTTTTGATTTTGTGGAAATAAAAATGCCCATTTCCGTGTTTTGGGGAGAACGATGAAATGGGCAGTTCTTGGGTTTTGCAAAAGAAGGAGAAAATGAGCGTATTTCTTATGGGGGTTTTCCCTTATTTCTTGTCAAATTATGGATGGATTGGACTCATTCTCGAGTCAACTCAGTTAAGAAAGGCTGTCTTAAAGTAGATATTTCAGAGGCAGTTAATTGGATTATCTCCTTCTTTTGGAATTATTCCTATTAATTTGAATTGATTTTTTAATTTTGTGATAGGAATTAAACCTTTTGAATGATGACTAAGCTTTATAGACCACCTTTAAGAGAAACTGCCAGGTATGATTACTTTGATCAGGTTGACATCTTTGATGATATGCTGGATTTTTCATTCGGTTATTTCTATAGCGGTGCCCGGCAGGGACCAAAGGCAGAAGTTATTGATTTGGCGGTGGTGACATGGGTGATGGATTTCCAGGAGAATTTATTCATTCGGTATTGTCAGTATAGTGGATTAAAGGATGCCTGGAAAGAAAAGATCACTGAGCAGATGAAAATTATGATGAGAGATATAAGCATAAGTGAAGGATTTATCAGGAGACGTTTGGTGGACTTTGAAGTCGGGAAAGAAGAGTTTTACAAGAGAGAGCCGTTTGAAAAGAAGTTTCTGGAGTTGAGATCCAGGATGAAGTCGGTTAGGTAATGATTTACGTTCCATTTTCTTATTGAAACATTTTCCTTCTTAATTGTTGCACCTCTTTCTTCTTACTACCAAGCTAACAGGCTCAAGGAAGGGCCAATGAAGCCTGACGAGATAACGTCGGGCGTAATGCACCGGCTTGTGCCTGTGTGAGGGCAGGGGAAGTACCACGCCAAGCTTATGGGCTTAAATCGGCTCTACCAGTCCTATAGCATTTTTTTACGAGCTTCTTTTAAAGGGGCGTGGTTCTTTCGCCCTGAATTCGGAAGCGCCTGTTTTGTTCAAATTCTTAGGGAGTTTGAATTAATTCAACATCGGTAATTTAGAAAGCAGAAGCGCCCGGATAGTTGCAAAAAAAGATTGGGGTTTTTGACCTCCGGGTTATGCATCCGATGTTCTTATTTTTCTTTTGTAGATATGTTGGTTGCTTTTTTTGACATTGCATAAGGCCTGCAGGGCGCGGAAGCATGGAGGAAGGCATTTTTTGGGGATATGGGTTTTGGAGCGCAGAGGAGGAACTTTTTTTCTCAAAAAAGAATGCCTGGAGCACGGGGCCAGAGCTTTGTGAAATTGATGACAAATTAATTTTGGCGCTACTTTCTCTGAAAAAATTGTGCCGAAATTAAAGGGGTCTTATTTGCAGTGCAGGATAAAATGCCTGTTTTGGCGACAATTTTGTGCAAAGCTTTGGCAACCGTGCACCGCTTAACCCTTTAGTATTATACCTTCTTAATTTTGTACAATCAAATGTTAACAACCGACAGGGACACTTTATCGCTTTACCTGGGATTAAAGGCCCACAAGCAGAATTAATCCCCTGTCGGTTTTCTGAACAAGCTTCAAATAGGAATTAGGGATTAAGGCCCATTATAAAGGGTTTGAAAGTGTTCAGAATAGTTAACCAGTTATTAATCTTTAAAACAAAGTTATGAAAGAATTTGATTTTTTTGTGGGTGTCGATGTTTCTAAAGCAACATTAGATTTTTCAGTAGTTAAAGACGGAAAACAAGTTTTTTACAAGAGGATAGAAAACAAGATTAAAACGATCCGGAACTTGTTGAAGTTAATCTCTAAAGACCACAACACTGGTCTAAGCTATACTCTTTTTTGTATGGAATATACTGGGATTTATAATAACCATCTTTTAAAGTATCCGTCCGAGCAACTGCACTCACGACCCCTTCTGATAGCCGGGCAATAACTCCTCCAATTTTTGGATGTTATGATCAGGTATTCTTTTCAAGGTTTGCTCTAACCACTGCTGGGGATTAATACCCTGCATTTTGCAACTACCAAAGAAGGAATATAACATAGCCGCATCTTGTGCAGCCTTGTGGGAGCCTGCGAACAGGAAGTTTTTTCGGCTCAAGGCTAACGGACGAATAGCATTCTCAATGAGATTGTTATCCAATTCGATCCTCCCATCTTCAAAGATCACTTCGAACTTAGGATATTGATTTATGAAGTAGGTCATGGCTTTGCCGATGGCACTTTTAGGCAACACCTTAAACTGTTCTTCCTGGATCCAGGTTTTGATCTGTTGCAGTAGCGGCAGCACCTTTTGTAATCTTAGTTCCTTTCGCATATCCGCATCACTAGCTGCTTCTTCTTTGATAGATCGTTCCTCCTTATAAATTTCACTAAATATGGCTAATGCTTTATCCGCTCTTGCTTTATCCTGGTCCCGGGCATCCACAAATTTTCGCCTGCCATGCACAAGGCAACCGGCCATAGTAATATCTGGATCTAACCCGATTTTATCATAAACTGTGTATCCATCACATTGAACGTACCCCTTATACCCATCAAGGAGTTCTTTGGGACCATGTTGCCCGCGTCCTTTGCGGTAATTAAAGAGCACCAGTTTTTGCAAGGGGTCGTGATAGACCCATTGGTAGCCTTGATGTGTGCTGCCTTTTTTATCACTATCCAGCACCTTTATCGGACTTTCATCAGCCTGGATGTACCCGCCTTCAAGGATTTTTTGTTTCAAGGTATTGTAGAGGGGTTCCAGTAGCTGGCAACAACTCGACATCCAGTCACTCAAAGTACTGGAGGCTGGTTCCCAACCAAACTCTCGTTTAAAACGCTGGATCTGACGATAGAAAGGGGAATGATCCACGTATTTACTCACCAGGATATAAGCCAGTAAACAGGCCTCGGCAATAGATTTTTCGATAGGACGTGTGGGTAGTGGCGCGATTACCACCCCCTGCTGATCTTTTCTGGCATATTTAGGACGAATGGTACGTCTTTTAACCAGGCTGGCCGGAGTGTATTCCAGGGTTTCACTAACTTCCTGGCCAATCTTTTTCAGCGTACTTACATCTTCCTCTGGTTCAAGAATGACTTCTCGCACCGGAAGGTGTTCCGGCAAGCTGCCACGGCCCGGGTGTTTTTGTTTTTCCCGGGTATAGGTAATCGTTTCTTTAGGTGTGGCTATTTGCCCTGTTTTATCTGAATCTTCAGAAAAAAGTGATAGTTGCTGCTCGAGAATTTCAGGAATAAATCGTTCCGATTTAAAGCCCTGAATCAGCTTATAGAGCTGCCCAAGTTGCACCTCCAAAGCGGAGATCTTCTCCTTGAAGGCTTCATTGGACTGGCGAAGTTGCTCATTTTCTCTTTGTAGCTCCTGATGCGTCATCGGGTAGCTAAAATACTACCCTTGTTAAAAATATACCAGTATTTAACCGGCTTTTTTATAGCGTTTTCTTCGGGTAATATTGGTGATGGCTACCCCGTCTATGAGCATCACCAGTTGGGTGTAATCCAATTGGAGTCCTCCCACGGATGCATCGTAATCGGGCAATTCAAAAGTACCACGCTCCAGGCGTTTATAATATAACACAAAGCCCCCAGACTGCCAATGCAGCAACTTGACCTTATTGCGCGCTTTATTGATAAAAATATAGACCGAACCATCCTGGGGACTATGGCCTAATTCTCCAAGCACCAAACCACATAATCCGTCAAAACTTTTACGCATATCGGTGCCAGGAAGATATAACTGGTAATTTAGGGAACTGCTTAAGGCAAACATTACAGGGGAATTTCAATTTCTACGCCATTACCTAAACGGATGTGCATACTCCTGGAGGATGTTGGGGTGATAGAAGGGGCGGCCGATAAAGAAACAAAATTGCTTTTTACGGGTTTTTTGCCTTTCTCCTTGAGAAACTTGTTTACCCAATAGGATAGTTTTCCTTTGCTGATTCCGTGGGCACGAGCAAATGTAGTTTGGCTTTGTCCTGATTCATAATAGCTATTGACTAGCTCACGCATTTCTGTGGCAATTGAAGATCGGGTCATTTTGATTATATTTAGACCGCTAAATTATAATCTACAAAGGTTTCTGAAAAGATGCACTTAGACGGACGCATACCTTTTAAAAGTTTTACAAGAACAACAACTTACTATTTGCATGGAATCTCCTATGCAAATTAAACGATCCATGGGAGTACAACGAGGTAAAAGTGATAAGATGGATGCTAGTAGAATCGCCTTGTATGCTTATAAAAATCGTGATAACATAAGCGTTTGGCAGCCATCAAGAGAACAGCTACAAAAGCTTAAACAATTGATTGGCATTCGTAAACGACTAATTAAAGCTAAATCAAACCTGAAAAAGCCCTTAGCAGAACTTTCTTTCTTCTCCCCTGATCAACAAAAACTTCTAAATAATAGCTGTAAAACAACTTTTAAGGCCTTAGAAAAAGACATTAAGGAGGTGGATAATAAAATTAAACAGACTATTAATGAGGACGAACATCTTAAAAAACTATATAAGCTGGTTACATCTGTAAAGGGTATTGGAAAGGTTTCAGCGATACAAATAATTGTTGCCACTAATGAGTTCAGAAGTATTACCGAGGCTAAAAAATTTGCTTGCTTTGCTGGTGTGGCGCCTTTCGAACACACTTCAGGAACCAGCGTGAATGGGAGGGCGCATGTATCCCATATGGCAGATAAATCTATTAAATGTGCTCTTCACATGGCTGCATTAGCTGCTGTAAGAGAGTCCGGAGAATTACAGGATTATTTTCTTAGGAAGGTTGGAGAGGGAAAAAATAAGATGTCGGTAATTAATGCAGTAAGGAACAAATTAATTTTACGAGTGTTTGCGTGTGTACGAAATAATAGACTATATAGACCAGTACTACCGTAGTGCTTAACTTAAATAAAATAAGAAGAATTAAAAAAACTTCTGAATTTATTTGTTTAATACATAGGAATCTGCCCTCCGTTGTTGATTAGAAATTGCTTTCTATAAATCAGAGCGGTTTATAATAGTTCCTCTGAATTCACCATTGTTGAAATTTAGAAGATTAATTTCGGTTTCAGGATTACTATATTCCTGGAGCATGGTTAGGGTGAAATTCCCTTTTATTGTTTTGCTCTCAGGATGGTATTCTGTTATAGTAAGTTGTGAGTCGGATTCCGGATCGAGCTTATAGAGGCTTGTGATGACGTCCCCACCAATGGTGGTATAATAGCTAGCCTGGGCATCAGATAAATCATAGGTGCCTTCTTCTTTAAATTTAATTTTAAATACAACTACCTGTTCGTCACCTGAACCCAGTATGGTTAAGGTATCGGTTTCCCGTTCAAGGTATACTTCAGGGTCTCCGTTCCAGTTTTCTTCGTTTATTGTTGCCGAGATAAAATCAGATTCTTCATTGGTGTCATCATCTTTACTGCAGGAAAAAATACCAAGAGTTAGTAGTAGAAACAAAAACGGAATAAAATTTAATTTTTTCATCATCTAATAGTTTAGCTTTATTATTAGATGTGTCAGATGGTAAAAGGTTGCGTGAATTAAATTATAATCTTATTTATAATGGAAAGAGCGGTAAAATTCAGGATTTGTCTTAGGTTTTAAAAAATCGATTAAAAATGCTTTTCGTTTTTCTTATTTTTCGATAAACCAGGATATTTTCATCACCGTAAAAAGAACCGAATCTGGCGGCACCGCTGTCCAGGGCCATTGCCTGACAGCTGCAGGTCCAGTCATTTTTCCAGGAGGCATTCATGGTGTCATCACAGTTTGCACAACGATAAACGAATTTATGGTTGGTACTCCACTCATTTGAACCTATACAGGAAGGCCCTCTACCTAGATATTTTAAATCAGGCAATTCTATTTCAAATTTCAGTTCTATGGGGTTCATAGAATCAAATATAACTTTTAATGAGGAATTAGTAATGCAGTTTTTCTCATATTCCAAATCAATGTTTGGAATATATCCAGAATACATATCCGGAAACGTCTTAAGTTCCAAAAAGTCGCTTGAAAAGGCTTTTTGTTTTCCCCGTTTTTCTATATAAAAGAATGTTGTCATATCCATAATAAGAACGGAATCTGGTGGTATCGCTATCCAGGGCCGTTGCCTGACCAGTTGCATGTCCAGTCATATTCCCAGGAGGCATTCATAGTGTCACCACAGTTAGCACAACGATAGACAAATTTATCCTTGGTGCTCCATCCATTTGAACCTGTACACGACGGTCCTTTGCCAATATATTCTAAATTCGGGAGGACGATTTCAAAACTTAGGTCTAAAGAGTTGCGCAGCTTTCCATTTTAAATTAATCAATGGTATTACAAGTCATTTCATTTGCTTTGACACTCTCAATCCCATCTTCACCTTTGTAAAAGACATCTATTTCGGTGTTTATATCGGGGTTCCTAAACTGGAAAACAGTAGTGGTGTGAGGAAATACCTTAAATCTCTATTGCTTAAAATAAAGAAACCCCTGCCAAAGCAAGGGTAAGTTCTCTGAATTACTGTGGGGCGAATTATTCAGAGAAAATAGGGGAATTAAAATAAAATTACTGCTATTACCACTAAAATCAGGTAAACCCATCTATCTTTTATTGATAAGGGATCTGCTAGTTTCACCATCGTTTAGAATTTAATTAAATACTATTTTAAATTTCCTTAAGATCTTTCTTATTATTTTTTAGGGTTTTCTGAAAATTTTTGGTGCTCTTGCAAACTCAATTTAGCCAATATGTTATCCAAACCCATATTCATTGCATTTTCACCTTCGGTGGTTAAAATGATCTTATCATCTACAATATCTATTAAATTATATTTGAGAAGTTCATTGAACTTTTCTATTAAAGAATCTTCAGCTAAAATGGCTATGGCATCTCCATTTTTAATAAGTTCGATAAGTCTTTGAGTCGATATCATTTATTCTGGTTAATCATCTGATAATCAAAGCACAAAATTCGTAAAGGAATAGGAGAGGAAATATGATCCCAATCATATTTCAAGTAATTTTTTATACAATGATCTCATTTACAGATGTTCTGTCCTCATCATTTCTACTTAACTTAATTGATCTTATAACTGCAAGACTGGCTTTTAGGTACAAAGCTTTTATACCCTGATCGACGATTGCTTATGGAGAAACTACCCAAAAATTGTGACTGCTACATTAGCTGTTTTGACATCGCTTTAATCGGCGGATTCTAGCGATAGACTCCGACGATATGTTGTAGCATCCATAAAGAATTGATGTATCAGTAAAATCAAATAGTAAGTTAGTTCCCGGAGACCAAACCGGAATTATATTGATCAATGAATCCCTACCGAATCATATACCTGAACTTTTTTCCATAAGTGAGAAGATTCTTCAATGAAAACCAAATGCGCGGGTTCTTTCTGATATTTATCCTGGATTTCCTTTGAAGGAAAACTAAGGATTAGCGAATATGTATATGAATTATCCACAACATCCCTGGGAGTTTCTGCAGGGATCCCAATGAATTTGGTTTTTGCATACAAACTATTATCGAGGAACTTTTTAAGTGAACTCTCAAAAGCTGCTCTGTCGCCGGGATTATCGGGATTGTTTAAATAAAAATATACCACATGGGTAAAATTCTTATCAAAATCTACAGGTTGATCCTGCCCCTGAAGCTTGTTAGTTCCCGCAAGTACCGTTAAAATTATCACCAATTTTAAAAATTTCATCATAGTTATTAATTAAGAAGTTCTAAAATAATAAAAATGGTTTTAATAAAATAAGTCCAAAAATTAGAACTAAATTTTTTATTGATCGAAAATAGTAATTTCAAATGCCGGTATGTAAGCTTACAGAAGGACCTATAGCGGATGCGATTTTGGGCAGGATCGTGAACTCCTCACACCGGATTGATCCCTAAAGGGGAATCGCGAAGAAAAGGAGCTCTAAAGAATGTATGTTTCAAAGTGGCACTGTTTGACCGAAACAGGTGGCACCATCACTCCGAAATAGACATGTATCAAATAGATTAATTTTTTTGGCAATTCAACAGGCCCGCAGGGCGCGAAAGCATGGAGGAAGGTATTTTTTTGAGAAAATGGGTTTTGGAGCGCGGCGGAGAATAAAATGCCGGTTTTGGTGACAATTTTGTGCAACGCTTTGGCAACCATTAATTATATAAAAGAAACCAGGGGTAAAGTTCGAACTTTTCGTATTAATTATGTTTTACTTAAAAGCTTTAAAAGGGAGCGTAAAACTCCCCCTATTAGGTCCGACTGCAGGCAAATTATCCCGACTATTACGTGGACTTCAATAAATTTAAATGAATTTGAGAAGTGTTATTGATAACTAATTTTTATTTTGGGCGATTTTAAACTTACTTTTATGATTAATTATCCATTAAAATTCACCCCTATTTTAAAAGAGAAAATCTGGGGTGGGACTAAACTTAAACACCTTTTAAATAAGGAATCTAACTCAGATGAAATAGGTGAAAGTTGGGAGATCTCAGGGGTTCCTGATAATATATCCATTGTAAAGAATGGAAGTTTAGCGGGGAAGTCACTTCAGGAATTAATACATCAGTATAAGGCAGATCTGCTTGGAGAGAAAGTCTTTAAAAAATTTGGGGAAGAATTTCCCTTATTGATTAAATATATTGATGCTCAAACCGAGCTTTCTGTTCAGTTACATCCTAATGATAAACTAGCAAAAGAACGCCACAACTCTTTTGGGAAAACTGAAATGTGGTATATCATGCAGGCAGATAAGGATGCTGAGATTAATGTAGGTTTTAAAAGAACTATAAGTAAAGAAGAATACCTGAAGCATCTTGAAGAAGGTGAAATAATAGATTTATTAAATTTCGAAAAAGTAAAGAAGGGAGATTCCTTTTTTATAAATACAGGAAAGGTACATGCCATTGGCGCCGGGGTTTTATTGGCTGAAATCCAACAAACTTCTGATATAACCTATAGAATATATGATTGGGGCCGAGTAGATTCAAAGGGTATCTCCAGGGAATTGCATACCGGGCTTGCATTGGAGGCGATTGATTTTGAGAAGAAGGATGATTTTGAAATTTCCTATGACAGGAACAGTAATAATTCTTCCAATTTGGCGAGATGTGATTATTTTACCACAAATTTTTTACCGGTGAAAGGTAAAGTTGAAAAGGATTATTCCAAGGTGGATTCCTTCGTAATCCTTATGTGTGTGAAAGGAAAAGTGCAAATAGCCATAGAGGATAAGATGGAAAAAATACAACAAGGGGAAACTATCTTAATTCCGGCCAGTATAACCAAAGTAAAACTTCTATCTGAAAATGCTGACCTATTAGAGGTTTATATAGAGTAATTTTGAAAAAAACTTAGTGCTGATATTTAAGACAAATACCTTCAGGATTTTGTAATTTAAAATGCTGGATTAATCTTTATTTGCTCAATAGAGATTCTTAAAAGTTTAGAGGGCCCTTTTTACACTTTTATAGTGGAATTTTCTAATTTTATATATTTGTTTTCACCACTTCACCTGACCTATAATTATTTAAGCCTGAATTAATGAAGCGAAATAAAAAAATATCAATGAAGGATATTTCTAAGGAATTGGGGATCTCAATTACTACGATTTCCTTCATTGTTAATAAAAAGGCAGAAAATAAGATTAGCAAAGAGGTAATAAAAAAGGTTGAAGATTATATAGAGAAGGTTGGTTACAAACCTAATTCTTCAGCTCAATCCTTAAGGACGGGCAAATCTAAATCTATTGTATTCATGGTGGAGGATATTTCAGATCCTTTTTTCTCTGCCATAGCAAAACAAATGGAAGAGATTGCTTTCAGAAATGGTTATAATATTATTTACTGCAGCACCGAAAATGACAGAGAGAGAACTTTGGAACTTATTTCTCTTTTTAAAGACAGACAGGTAGATGCATTTATTATAACACCTCCTGAAAATTTTGAAAAAGACCTGAAAAATTTGATCTATGAAGAGCATCAAACTGTGATGGTCTTTGATAGGTATTTTAAGAATTTCAAGCATAATTATGTGATCCTTGAAAATTTTGAAGGAGCTCAAAAAGCAGTGACCGGATTTTATGAATCGGGGAGAAGAAATATAGCATTTATAGGTATACATTCAGAACTATCTCCATTGGTTGAAAGACATGAAGGGTATTTAAATGCGATAGGAGCCTATAATTTAGCTGCTTATGAATTATTTATAAAATTTAATGAGGTAAAAACCCCAGCCGGGATGAGTGCCATTAGGAATTTTCTAAAGGAAAATCCTGGGATAGATTCTATCTTATTTGCCACGAATAATCTTGCAATCAATGGTTTACGGGTGATGCGGGAAAAAAAGATTAAAATCCCTGAAGACCTGGCTATAATATCGTTTGACGAAAGAGATGTGTTTGAGCTTTATTCTCCTCCTATAAGTGTCATTGCTCAACCAATTTCTGAATTAGCCAAAGAACTTATAAATGGAACTCTTGAAATTCTTGCTTCAAAAAAGGAAAAGAAGTATTTCTTCACTAAAGCTTTACCAGGAGAATTAATTGTAAGGGAATCCTTACGTCAAGTAAAAAAATTAAGCTCCAATCCTTAAGGTTAGATAATTCTAACTTTTCAAACTTGTTAAATAATTTGGCAGATATGGTATAGCTTTTTATATTAGCTGTTTAGTAAAACGTTTTACTAAACCGTTTTCGGCTAGTTTAATTATATTTTATGCGATTAGAAACACTGCTTTTAGGCTTTTGCTTGTTAATTTTATCCAATATTAGTTATACCCAGGATTTAGGTTTGGAAATTCAGGGAGATAAAGAAACCGGATACTTTGTTCAAATTTTAAATGGGGCGGATGAGTTAACGGCGAATCAAGGAGAATTCAATTTACAACTCTCTAACTTAGATAGAAGTGTCAGTTATAAAATTGTGAACTGGAGAGGGGTTTCTTATGAAAAAACGGAGAAGGGGTATATTTTGGAGAAAACCCAATATCTCAAAGACTTTGATTCAAATTTGTATTCGGAAGTGGAATATGAAAAAGTAAGTCCATCCCTGGTCAAAAAAACTTTAAGAATTAGCCAAAATTCCATTCCTAATTTCTACTATTCTGTAGATTTTACTAATGTGCCTGCCTTTACGCCCAAGAAATATGTGAGTTATGAATATGAGAATTTTGAAGGAGGAATGGTTCATGAATTATATCCTTCAGCAGGTTTTATTACTAATGAGGATGATGTGGTGGGGTTTCTAACAGGCCCGGGGTACAAAAACAATTTTACCCGAACCACAAGGAGACGTTTTTCAGGTCGAGGTGGAGGAATGGTGGGAATGCGCATATTGCCAGATGCAAAATTACTTTCAACTGCAACCCCAAAAGAGCAGGATAACGGGAAACATTATATCAAATACACATATGGAGAAGCTCTAAATTTAGACCATGGTGAAAGCTCAGAGTTGCAAATTCCGGAGTTGTTTTCTAAGGCCGGAAATTTAAAATTAAAGCAAAATGATTCCCTTATTGAAATGTCTTTTCCTAAAGGTGATAAAGCTGGAATAGAATTTCTGTCCGGAATGGAACCTCAGAAAATTTACAGCATTTCGTTTTCTGCAAAAGGGGACATGCCTTTGGCCCTGAAACTAAATGAATATAAAAAGGGGATTGAAGGACCTGAACTGGAACACGGTATAAAATATATCGACGGATTCCCATTGGAAAAAGATAGCTGGCAGGAATTTGAGGCGAGTGTCATGGTGCCTTATACAGAAGCGGAAGACATTAAGATGTTTATTGGCAGGACCAATGGGTTAAGTGGCTCTCTTAATATTAAAAATCTAAAAATTCTGAAACATAAACCTTGCCGTCTGGATTATAATAGGCTGTCAATGGGGGATACTATTGAAAAAGTTACGTATGTTTTTATGAAGCCCTGGAAGGATCAGAAGGATTTCAAGGTGTCTTCACAGGTTAAGCTGGCTGAAGGTATGGGGTTTGAAGGTAGTACCGAAGCAGAAAAAATGCTTTATGCTAATTTTCAAATGATGACCTGGATAACTTCAGTAGATGATGAAAAACCTTTTAATGTGCCTAATTTGAATTATTCTCCAGATATGTACAACAGGGATTCTTTTTGGTCTGTAATCTCTACTTACAATAAAGACCTTAATGTTTCTATCTGGAATCAATGGGCGGCCACACAAACTCCGGAGGGTGCAATAGGAACTATTATCACTCCGTATATGGGATCGGTTGAGGCCAAAGATAATGAAGCAACTATAGAGTGGTTGGTTTGGGGGTTGTTGAATAAAAGAAGATTCGGCGTTGAATTGCCTAAAGAGAAAATCCAACTTGCAGCCGATTATATATTGAATGAATTTGATGAAAACAGAGATGGGAAGTGTGCTTCACATTTTTCTATGAGCCAGGTTGACGTGATGGAATACCATCCTAAAACAGAACGAATGGCTGCAAATCAAGGAATGTTTGCTGTTGCACTAAAAACCATTCAGGCTCTGGGGTTAGAAATAGAAGAGGATTATGTAGAGAAAGCGGAGCAGGAGTATCGGAATTTTTATGATGAAGAAAGAAAACATTTACTTTTTGATACAGATTACCCAGACCTTATAAGTGTAACTGACCTGGTACCTGAATTTTTATCACTATGGGTTTTTGAAGAACCTATCCTCACGAATGAAATGGTTCAAAACCATCTGGATCAGATTCCGGCGTTAAACAAAGTTGAAAATTCCTTATACCCCGAAATTGGAACTACGGCTCCAATTATAGTGAGGTTAACCGATGATGAGAAAGGGTATACCTATATGGATGAAGACTATCAGCCATTTGGGGATTTTGGAGTGAACAATTATGGAAATAACAGCAGAGATGGGTTTTACTATAATGGGGGTAGCTGGCTTAGAGCCGAATATACCGCTTATGCTGTAGGATATTGGCACGGATGGGAGCCCGCAAAAAAACGAATGGAGAATCGATTATGGGCAGAGAAAAACCTGAATCCAAATTGGCCCTATAGCAAGGAATTTATTCCAACAAAATGGGAGTCGTACGATGAATGGTGGCCGTCCACCCGAGGTCTTAGCTGGAATGTTTTCATTTTAATGGCCAATGAATTTGTGGGGGATAGAACACCGGAAATGGATCCGGATTTTAATAAGAGAAATAAATAAATACTAACATACTAGAATACTAATTTAAATGAAAAATGATGAAAAAAAATAGTTTAATTTTTAGCCTGGTGCTAATACTGGCAAGTGTAAGCTGGGGGGCTACTTTTGCTCAAACGGTGACCGGAGTTGTAACTGCTGGAGACGTACCCATTCCCGGAGTTTCGGTTGTGGAAAAGGGGACCAACAATGGTGTGGTAACCGATTTTGATGGTAATTACAGTATTGATCTGGATGAACCTGATGCGGTTTTAGTTTTTTCCTATGTTGGATTTAAGACACAGGAGATAAGTGTTGAAGGAAGGGGGCAAATTGATGTATTCCTTGAAGATGAGGTTTCGCAATTGGATGAACTGGTTGTGGTAGGTTATAAGTCTCAAAAAGGCAGGACAATTTCTGGGGCACTTACTTCGGTTAATGTAAATAATCTTGAGTCCAGAAGGGTTCCTGAAGTTACTCAGGCACTTCAAGGCCAGGTTGCCGGTGTAAATATCACCCAGAGCACCGGTGCTCCAGGGGATGAAGTTGAAGTAAGGATTCGAGGGAATGGTACTATTGGAAATAATAACCCACTTTATGTAATTGATGGGATCCCATCCAGGGAAATATCTTTCCTTAATCCTTCGGATATTAAATCTATGACTGTATTAAAAGATGCTTCTGCAGCTTCTATTTATGGTTCCAGAGCAGCAGGAGGTGTAATTGTTATTGAAACTAAAAACGGTGGAGACCGTAAAGGAATCCAGGCAAATTACTATACCGGTTTTCAAAAGGTAACGAATCTTCCAAATATGCTGAATGCTGAGCAATATATGCAAACAGTAGAGCGTGCCTGGGATAATGCTGGTTATGAAGGAGAAAATCCTTATACAGAAGATTTTAACAGAAGTGATTTTGCTGATGTAGATTATCTTGATGAACTATTTGAATTAGGTCGCACCCATAGTGCGCAAGTTACCGCATCAGGAGGAAATGAGAATACTAATTATTTCTTGTCTGGAGGATATTTTGGGCAAGATGGACCAGTTGTATATGATAATGACCAATATAAAAGAATAAATTTCCGATCTAATGTTGAATCAAATGTAACTGATAGATTAAGAGTTGGAGCTAACCTTCAGGCGTCATATGAATATAAGGACAGGATTTCATCCAGTGGAGATGCCCCCGGAATTATAAGACATGCATTTTTGCGCCCTCCGATAATACCTGTGAAAAAAGATCCTTCTGATCCTACCTATTCTGAGGAAGATCCGTTTACCGATTTGCCTTTCTACCAGGGCCCTGATAATTTCGAAAGCAATAAATATGAATATTCTCAAAACCCGATAGCATTAGCATATTTCACAGATGATGCGGCGAGAACTTTTAAAACTTTCGGGAATCTTTTTGCCGAATATAGCTTTCTTGATGATAAATCCCTGACATTCAGGACTAATTTTGGGGCAGATATTAACTTTATCCATAATAAAGCCTTTGGTGCAAATTTTGGGGATGATGATGGTGGAGGTGCCTCTCGGGATCAAGGATTAGGTAGACAGAACAGACCTAATAGTCTAAGCGAAACCAGAGGAGAAGATATAACTCTAACCTGGAATAATAGTCTAAGTTACTCCAAAGAATTTGATGAGCATAGTATAGATGCTTTAGTTGGTACAGAATACATAACTTCCAGATTATCTAATTTAAATGCTTCAAGAACGCGATTTGACTTTACCCAACCAAATTTTCGATATATTGACTTTGGTGATACGGAACAAGACTTATGGAATGGAGGCTTAGCAGAAGAATGGTCATTATTTTCTTTATTTGGAACGGCCACGTATTCTTTTCAGGATAAATACATGGTTACCGCCAACTTAAGAGCAGATGCCTCATCAAGGTTTGCTGAGGAAAATCAATGGGGGTATTTTCCGTCATTCTCTACTGGCTGGATGATATCGGAAGAAGAGTTTACGGAAGACTTAACCTGGTTATCAGAATTAAAATTAAGGGCAAGTTGGGGACAACTTGGAAACCAGGAAATTCCAAATTTTGCTTACTTAACCTTATATAGAAGAGATGCCGATCGGTACCTAATAAGTCGATATGGAAACCCTGATTTGAAATGGGAAACGACCACCCAGACCAATGTTGGTTTGGATTTCGGAATAATCGATAATAGGATATATGGTAGTGTAGATTACTTTAAGAAAGAAACCACAGATATTTTGCTACCTATTTCTCTTCCAAATTTTGTGGGGGATGTATCACCAACCTTCCTTAATGCCGGAGAAGTTAGTAATAGCGGACTTGAATTTGCATTATCCTACAGAAATTATGATAATGAATTCAAATATTCCGTTAGTGGTAACATTGCTACATTGAAGAATGAAGTAAATTCTTTGCATCCTAACTTACCCTATATCAATGGGAGGGTGACCCGCACCCAACCCGGAGAAGCATTGAATTCTTATTATGGGTTTATCCAAGAAGGAATATACCAGAATGAGCAAGAAATAGCTGATCATTTGGACGGTACACCTAATCCACCACAAAAGCCAGGTGATATCAAATTCAAGGATTTGAATGGAGATGGCAGAATCAATGATAATGATAGGGATTTCATTGGGAATCCTAATCCAAAATTGAGTTTTGGGTTGAATGCTGGATTTGATTATAAAGGTTTCGATTTTAGTTTGCTTTTTCAGGGAGTCAGCGGCGTCGACCGATATAATGATTTGAAAAAGATAATTGATTATGATACCCGCCCGTTTAACTTCACAGACAGGGTGCTAGGAAGTTGGGATGGAGAAGGTTCTACAAATACTATTCCCCGGGTAAGCTTCACCGATAATGGGAGCAGCAGGATTTCAGATATTTTTGTAGAGGACGCTTCTTATCTTCGGTTGAAAAATATCGAATTAGGTTATAGCTTAAGTTTACAGGAAGAGATAGGAGTTGAAAGTGTTAGAATTTATACTTCCGGCCAGAATCTCTTTACGATAACGGATTATTCAGGGCTTGACCCCGAATCAACAGATTTAATTGATTTTGGTACTTATCCTCAATCATTGACAGTTTTATTTGGTGTTAATATAACCTTATAATAAAGGTTTGAAATTAAAAAATTATAAAATGAAAAATATAACAAAAACAGTAATTATAGCCCTGAGTGTGATTCTTTGGGGGTGTGAATTAGATGAGGAGCCTATAGGTTTAATAACCAAGGACCAGATTAGTTCTGAGCCTACCGCAAGCACTATTACTTCGAGTGTAAACTCAACCTATCAACTTCTTTCCTCCACTTTAAATATAGTGGGTAATTGGGCATGGGATGATGGCCAGGTAACTAAGAATGATTTCATCTTACAGGATATTGCCGCAGGCGATATGAATAAAAAATGGAATCCTGACGGGGACCAGGCGTGGATGGATGAAATTGCAGCCTTTAATTTCACTTCCATGAACGGTGCATTTAATGGAGCCTGGAGTTACGACTATGAAGGTATTTCAAGAGCTAATCAAGCCATTGCAACCTTAGAAAATACCGAAGTCGTTTCCACGACAAGCTTAACTGAGGAGGAAAAGAATCGTTTATTGGGAGAAGCATATTTCCTTAGAGCCTTTTATTACTTTGATCTAGTTAACCTTTTTGGCGATGTGCCACTGTTAACTGAACCATTAGAGGATTTTGAGGCGGCTTATGAAGTTTCTGAAAGGGCTCCAAAACAGGAGGTTCTAAATTTAATAAGTGATGATCTGGAATCTGCAGCAAATCTTCTGCCAATGGGAAAATACTCAAGTCCTTCAGAACCCTGGAGAGTTTCTTTAGGTGCGGCTAAAGCTATGCAGGCAAAACTAGCACTATACCAAGAGGAATGGA
This sequence comes from Salegentibacter profundi, assembly GCF_054121475.1. NCBI lineage: Bacteria > Pseudomonadati > Bacteroidota > Flavobacteriia > Flavobacteriales > Flavobacteriaceae > Salegentibacter > Salegentibacter profundi. Next base: position 20,503 of record NZ_JBSYGG010000008.1, on the reverse strand, counting down.
ATACTGTGATTAGCCATATTGAGGAATTACAATCCTGGGGCTATTATTCTCTAAATGACCATTACTTTGACGCCTTCGACGTATCCAAGGAATTTCAGGAAGATGAGGTGATTTTTGCTTATGACCACCAGGAACAACAGAATCCCGGAAAAGGTAATGGACTTGCCGCTTTAATGGGATGGGGTTTTGTAGCCCCAACCGATGATTTCAAAGCTGCTTTTGAGGAAGGGGATCCTAGATTGCTTTATACAGTAGAAAGTGATGAACAATCTGTTCATAAATTGCTGGGAACTACAGATGGACGTTATAAAGGGAATGATGATTCCCCGGGCAACAGAGTATATATAAGATATGCCGATGTATTGCTTTGGAAGGCCGAAGCCTTAATTGAAACAGGAGAAGTAGAAGCCGGTCTTGAAATTATTGATCAAATAAGAGTAAGAGCAGAAAACACTCCGGCTTTAGACGGCACCTCAACCAGTCTGGCTAAAGTTTCAGGTGAGGGATATTCTCAAGAAAAGGCTTTAGAGATTTTAAGGCACGAACGTAGACTTGAACTTGGGTTTGAATCACATAGATTTAATGATTTAAGGCGATGGGGTATTGCCGAAGAGGTCTTAACAGAAATGGGGAAAAACTTCCAGGACTACAATTACCTGTATCCAATTCCTCAAGGTGAAATAGATAAAAGTGGTGGGCAAATTGACCAGAACCCGGGTTACTAATTTTTAAAAGGATAATATTATGAATAAAACTTATATAGCAATTTTTGTATCCCTGGTTAGTTTGCTGGGATACAGTCAGGAAAAATTAGAAAAAGAATGGATGATGGGGCCTTTTGAAAGGTTTGAGGATGCCAAACCCATTATACAGAAAGATAGCCTAACCACATTTAAAGATCCTATGACTGACAAAGAGATCAAGTGGGAATCTATGGCAACCTTTAACCCGGCAGCTATAGTTAAGGATGATAAAATTCACGTATTATATAGAGCTGAGGAGAAATTAGGAGAAAAAGAAATTGGGGGTCATACTTCCAGGATTGGACTGGCTGTATCCAGTGATGGAGAAGAATATAAACGAAAGAGTGAACCAATTTTCTATCCAGATGATGATCATCAGAAGGAGTTTGAATGGACAGGTGGTACTGAAGATCCAAGAATTGTAGAAACTGAAGACGGACTTTATGTTCTTACCTATACCCAATGGAATAGAGAATATCCAAGGTTGGCGGTAGCGACTTCAAAAGATCTGAAAAACTGGGAAAAACAAGGACCTATTTTTGAGGAATGGAAGGATGGTAAATATCACAATACCGAAACAAAATCAGGAGCTATTGTTACAGAGCTTAAAGACGATAAACTTGTAGCCGCAAAGATCAATGGAAAATATTGGATGTATTACGGAGTACCCCATATTTGGCTAGCGAGTTCTGATGATTTAATCAACTGGGAGCCTGTAGAAGACTATGCAGGAAATTTAGCACCTGTGTTAAGCCCACGTCCCGGTTATTTTGACTCTTGGTTAGTGGAAGCAGGACCACCACCGGTATTAACAGAAGATGGAATCGTAGTAATGTATAATGCCGGGAACTCTCAAAATATTGGAGTTGAAGATTTAGGTAATAGAATATACACTGGGGGTCAGGCTTTGTATGATGCCGATGAGCCCTGGAAACTTCTTGATCGATCGGAAGAGCCTTTTATCCAACCTGAATTGCCTTTTGAGAAATCAGGACAATATGAAGATGGAACAACTTTTATAGAAGGTTTAGTGTACTTTGAGGATGAGTGGTATCTATATTATGGTACCGCCGATAGTATGGTAGGCGTGGTAAAAACGGATAACGACTAGATAAAATCTTATATGGGTTTAACTAAAAAACTTCTAACCGGGGCCATTGTTTCGAGTTTAGGAGGACTGTTATTCGGATTTGATACTGCAGTAATATCGGGAGCGGAACAAGGTCTAAAAAGTTTTTTCGACCTTGATCCTGTCGCCCATGGATTTACAAATTCAATAGCCTTAATAGGAACCATTATTGGAGCTATTTTTGCTTTTTGGCCGGCACAGAAATTAGGTAGAAAAAAATCGCTGTTATTTATAGGTTTCTTATTTGGATTGTCTGCTATTGGGTGTGCCCTAACCAGCAATTGGGAGTTATTTTTATTATACCGATTTTTAGGAGGGCTGGGAGTTGGTGCATCCTCCGTTATTGCTCCTATGTACATCTCTGAAATTTCTCCCGCTACTCATCGGGGTCGATTGGTTGGTTTGTTTCAATTTAGTATTGTATTTGGAATATTATTAGCTTTCATATCCAACTACTTTTTAAAGATTGAAATTGAAAATGAAGCCTGGAGATGGATGTTAGGTGTTGAGGCAGTCCCTGCATTAATATTCTTTCTTCTTACCTTTTTTATTCCTAAAAGTCCACGGTGGATGATAATCAAAGGTAATGATAAAGAAGGGCTTAGTATTTTAAAGCAGTTAGGGGATCTAAAGGCTAATGAGACCTATGACAGCATCAAAAACTCCTTAAAGCAAAATGTGAAAAAGGATAAATTATTTCAGAGTAAATACTTTAAACCTTTACTTTTAGTCTTTTTAATGGCCACTTTTAACCAGTTTTCTGGTATTAATGCCATAATGTATTATGCTCCGAGGATTTTTGAAATGTCTGGAATCGCCGAAGATAGTGCCTTTCTTCAAGCAGCATCTGTAGGGTTTGTAAATATGGTGTTTACAATAATAGCAATGAGCCTCATTGATAAGATAGGAAGGAAAAAGCTTATGATCTGGGGAACATTAGGGATGATCATCAGTTTGATTTTTAGTGCTTTTTATTTAAATGAGTCAGAAATTGGATCTGGTCTACTAATAGTACCCATTTTAATTTTTATTGCAAGTTTTGCTTTTTCACAAGGTGCGGTTATCTGGGTTTTTATTTCGGAAATTTTTCCTAATCGGGTAAGAGCTTCAGGACAATCCTTTGGAACTTTCATTCACTGGTTCTGGGCAGCTATTCTTACATGGTTGTTTCCAGTAGTAGCTGAACTGCCAAATGGAGGCACGTATGCCTTTGGTTTTTTTGCGTTAGCTATGATATTCCAATTACTTTTCGTTTTTAAATTATTTCCAGAAACTAAAGGAAAGACATTGGAAGAAAATGTTTAGTGTTAATTTGTTTTTGATTAAAAGCCCGGTATTTACCGGGCTTTTTGTTTAATTCGGTTACCATGGGAACTTTAGTTAAGAATTCCCATTAAGTATCCTAAACTGAAACAGGCTATAAGTCTTATAATCCGGGTGAGGGTACTGAGATTTTGTTTTTGAAGTTTTGAGGTGGTGAGTTGTTGGTGTTGAAGAGCGTTGTTACTCTTTAAAAGTTCAATTTGAGGTCTTTGGTTTGATTGGTTTTTTCCAGCCTTTTTACGAGTGAAGTTAAAATGGCTAACTCCAGAGCTGTAATCTGTGCGTTGACTTCCAAACGGGATTTTTCCTCGAGGTCCAGGGACGTTCCTCCCGGCGGTATCATAGTCAGTAGGGTCTTGTATTAAGTGAAGAACAATTCCAGGATTTCGAGAGATTCTGTGAACAAATTGCTACCCGTGAACCCGGGATAAGGTACCTTGTAATGGGCTGTGGGGTACCATTATGTAGAACTACTGGCTGAAGCACCGAAAGCCCTTACAGATCTTCTCGCAGGTAAAAAGTTGCGTGAATTAAATTGTAGTCTTAATTATAAGTAAAGCGTGGGGAAATTCCAGAAATATCTTAGGTTCCAAAAAATTGCTTGAAAAGGCTAATTGCTTTCCCATTTTTTGATCATTCCCCAAAAATTAGGACAGTAAGTTAAGTTCAAAAATAACTTTAATTTTACTGTATTATGACACGAAGAAAATTTACCTCAAAGTTTAAAACGAAAGTAGTTCTTGAAGCCTTGAAGGAGCGTCAAACTATCAAGGAACTAGCACAAAAATTTGAGATCACCCCACAGCAGATCAATACCTGGAAACGCGATTTCCTAAAGGAAGCCGATACGGTTTTTTCAAAAGGTGAAAAATCAAAAAAATCAGAGGAAGAGGAAAAGAAAGACCAGCTTCTTAAAGTAATTGGGGAACTTAAAGTGGAAAATGATTTTTTAAAAAACGCCTTGCGATAAAACCTTTAAAGGAGCGTAGAACAATGATAAGCAAGGGTCATTCAAAACTTAGCCTCCAGCAGCAATGTAAACTATTGCAAATCCACCGTAGCGGGCTTTATTATAAACCTCGAGGAGAAAGTAAACTCAATCTGGAACTTATGCGTTTAATGGATGAACATTATACCCATCACCCGTTTAAGGGTGCCAAACGGATGCATACCTGGCTTACCCTGGACAAAGGATATCAGGTCAACAAAAAACGTATTGAGCGCCTCTACTCTAGGGTGATGGGTCTCCAAGCGATTATGCCGGGGAAACATACTTCCAGACGTCACAAAGAACATAAGGTTTATCCTTATTTATTGAGGAACCTCACTGTAGATCGTCCCAATCAGGTTTGGGCAATCGACATTACCTATATTCCTATGCGGAAAGGTTTTATGTATTTGGTAGCCATTATTGACCTCCATAGCCGCTTTGTGCTAAACTGGTCAGTCTCCAATTCAATGGATGCCCATTGGTGCAAGGAAACTGTCGAAGAAGCCATCGCACTTCACGGTAAACCGGAGATCCTCAATACGGATCAGGGAAGTCAATTTACCTCAGAAATTTTTACTCATAGCATCCTCTCTAAGAATATCAAACTAAGTATGGACGGTAAAGGAAGGGCTATAGATAATGTTTTTATAGAACGGCTCTGGAGAAGTGTGAAATATGAAAACATTTATCTCAATCCACCGGAATCTGGAGTAGGTTTATACCGACAACTGAGTAACTATTTTGATTTTTACAACCATCGAAGAAGACATCAGGGAATAGAAAACGAAATACCCATCAACCGATATTTAAAACAGGAAAGAAAAGCCGCATAATAAATGAAAAATAGAACTTAATTTAGCAGCTAAGCTGTACTAACAAATGGGGGTACTTCATTTCTTAATGGAATGGTCTGGAATATTCGTAAGGGTTCTGCTATACCCAAAAGCTTCATCGTTTCAATCCTAGTTTCTTAATGGAATGGTCTGGAATCAAGGCAACGGAAATACCGAAGCACTTTTTATCGCATGTTTCAATCCTAGTTTCTTAATGGAATGGTCTGGAATTTAAACCTGCGTTTATCCCGGCTTTGCGATTAGGGAGTTTCAATCCTAGTTTCTTAATGGAATGGTCTGGAATCAAGATACGTGCTTTTGCGATCGAAAACAATGTGACGTTTCAATCCTAGTTTCTTAATGGAATGGTCTGGAATGCTTGATGCGGGATGAGTTGCGTGTTGGCAACGAACGTTTCAATCCTAGTTTCTTAATGGAATGGTCTGGAATACAGGAAGCGGAATAGATCCACCGGTAAGTCCGGTGTTTCAATCCTAGTTTCTTAATGGAATGGTCTGGAATAAAGCATAGGAATTAGCGATGGCATTCACGGCGCAAGTTTCAATCCTAGTTTCTTAATGGAATGGTCTGGAATACTCTAGGGGCCTGGTCGTGGATTAACTTCCCACCGGTTTCAATCCTAGTTTCTTAATGGAATGGTCTGGAATCCGCAAAAAAGAACAGGAATTTGATTAGGGTTGCGTGTTTCAATCCTAGTTTCTTAATGGAATGGTCTGGAATAACCTCTGTTAAAAGTAAATATCCTTGTTGCTTTATGTTTCAATCCTAGTTTCTTAATGGAATGGTCTGGAATCGGAACCAAAGATATGGACGTTAAAGACGTATTCAAGTTTCAATCCTAGTTTCTTAATGGAATGGTCTGGAATCTTACCTCGTTTTAGCCACGCATAACTGATGTTCTCGGTTTCAATCCTAGTTTCTTAATGGAATGGTCTGGAATACATTGCAGGAGCCTGAAAAGTTTAAGCGGAAGCGAGTTTCAATCCTAGTTTCTTAATGGAATGGTCTGGAATGTTGTCAAACAGAAAATCTTGAATTTCATCTCTTTGTTTCAATCCTAGTTTCTTAATGGAATGGTCTGGAATCCGGCTTCAGATCGTTCTTCCCTCCTGGTGAATGGTGTTTCAATCCTAGTTTCTTAATGGAATGGTCTGGAATGATATCTATATTTCTCCGGCTATTGAGAATCACCTGGGTTTCAATCCTAGTTTCTTAATGGAATGGTCTGGAATAGATCACGCCCTTGCTGGTGAGGCAGTTCAGGGACTTGTTTCAATCCTAGTTTCTTAATGGAATGGTCTGGAATGATCTCTCCAGGCTTGCACCCGGTCAACGTTCTGGCTGTTTCAATCCTAGTTTCTTAATGGAATGGTCTGGAATGTTTCCATCGGTTAAGGCAGAGTTTTTTACTTCCCCGTTTCAATCCTAGTTTCTTAATGGAATGGTCTGGAATATTCCACAATTTGCCGCCAGTCTTTAGGCTCAAATTGTTTCAATCCTAGTTTCTTAATGGAATGGTCTGGAATCCATCGTGAAAATTTTGTTTTCGGTTTTCATATCTCGTTTCAATCCTAGTTTCTTAATGGAATGGTCTGGAATTCTCCATTGGTTTAACTCTCCAGTTTCAACCAGCTTGTTTCAATCCTAGTTTCTTAATGGAATGGTCTGGAATTCGTTAGCAGAATTCTAACCGGTGCCGGGAATTCTTTGTTTCAATCCTAGTTTCTTAATGGAATGGTCTGGAATTTTCCCTAACTGAAATACCATACTGCCGTTCTTCATGTTTCAATCCTAGTTTCTTAATGGAATGGTCTGGAATCCGGTGGGTTAATGGTATTGGCTACAAACTGAAGGTTGTTTCAATCCTAGTTTCTTAATGGAATGGTCTGGAATAATGCGCTTTGATCCCGATATCCTTATCAATGGTACGTTTCAATCCTAGTTTCTTAATGGAATGGTCTGGAATGTTGCAGCAATTGATCAGAGATGGTTTCAGTAAAGAGTTTCAATCCTAGTTTCTTAATGGAATGGTCTGGAATCGGGCTTTCTTCGTTTTTAGCCACTAATTCTCTGAGTGTTTCAATCCTAGTTTCTTAATGGAATGGTCTGGAATGATCTTACCGGTTTTAATCATCACCGATTCCGGCAGGTTTCAATCCTAGTTTCTTAATGGAATGGTCTGGAATACCAGCAACTTGATCGGTGTAATCTTTGGCTTCCTGGTTTCAATCCTAGTTTCTTAATGGAATGGTCTGGAATTTTTCTTAACGCGGCCAGAGTTTATACTTATCCGTTCGTTTCAATCCTAGTTTCTTAATGGAATGGTCTGGAATACACAGTAAATAATTTTACGCCAGGCATTGAAGTTGTTTCAATCCTAGTTTCTTAATGGAATGGTCTGGAATAAAAGCCTTACCGAAGGCGCCGAGATCGTGGAGGCGGGTTTCAATCCTAGTTTCTTAATGGAATGGTCTGGAATCGTGCGATATCTTCTATCCCGCTGGCATAGGTCTCGAGTTTCAATCCTAGTTTCTTAATGGAATGGTCTGGAATAATGTCTCCGGACCTTGAGGCTGCACTTCAGAATACGTTTCAATCCTAGTTTCTTAATGGAATGGTCTGGAATTAGCAAGAGTAGTTGTTGAAGTTGAAGGCGAACCCGAGTTTCAATCCTAGTTTCTTAATGGAATGGTCTGGAATGGTGTTTATAGAAATGACCCTTCAGTCGTTATTTTGAGTTTCAATCCTAGTTTCTTAATGGAATGGTCTGGAATGGGGAGCAATTCACCACTCGCTTACTGGCCGTGATCCGTTTCAATCCTAGTTTCTTAATGGAATGGTCTGGAATAGGACTATGGCACGAACACAACAGGCCAGACCGGGAGTTTCAATCCTAGTTTCTTAATGGAATGGTCTGGAATATGAATACCGCAGTACAGCAAATATTGAGACCGTAGTTTCAATCCTAGTTTCTTAATGGAATGGTCTGGAATAGAAATAACAGTTAACCCTCAATTACAATAATGGCGTTTCAATCCTAGTTTCTTAATGGAATGGTCTGGAATACAGGAATGAGTGTAGTGCTCAATATGACCAAAGGTGGTTTCAATCCTAGTTTCTTAATGGAATGGTCTGGAATATCAATATGATGATGAGACTTATGATCATCCGGGCCTGTTTCAATCCTAGTTTCTTAATGGAATGGTCTGGAATAAAACTTTCATTCCGGTGAAAACAGGAGCTTCCTCAGGTTTCAATCCTAGTTTCTTAATGGAATGGTCTGGAATCTGGTATGCATCTTTGAGATATCTGCGACCTTGTCTGTTTCAATCCTAGTTTCTTAATGGAATGGTCTGGAATACTCATACCGGTATCGTTGGAGGTTTTGGTTCTGGGTTTCAATCCTAGTTTCTTAATGGAATGGTCTGGAATAGTGGTGCCCTCTATCGTACTGCCTGTATTATCGGGTTTCAATCCTAGTTTCTTAATGGAATGGTCTGGAATATAATTTCTTTTGATTTAACTCTAACCCCTTCAGCAAGTTTCAATCCTAGTTTCTTAATGGAATGGTCTGGAATGAGATTTCCCGAGAATTTATTTTAATAATGTTGGTGAGTTTCAATCCTAGTTTCTTAATGGAATGGTCTGGAATTATGTCTGAACGTATCAGCAAGACCGTAGACAACGAGTTTCAATCCTAGTTTCTTAATGGAATGGTCTGGAATTGGAATCTGTAGAATATAAGTCTAGTTTTCCATCGTGTTTCAATCCTAGTTTCTTAATGGAATGGTCTGGAATGGTCACGCATGGCGTTCTTTGGAAGAGCAAAAGCGATGTTTCAATCCTAGTTTCTTAATGGAATGGTCTGGAATAATCTCAGGAGTATTGTCTTTAATTCTGATTCCGGCGTTTCAATCCTAGTTTCTTAATGGAATGGTCTGGAATTTACTTGACGGTTCCTTTATTCTGTCACAATTATCTGTTTCAATCCTAGTTTCTTAATGGAATGGTCTGGAATAGAGAGCCGGATCAGTTAGATACAATTACAACGGCATGTTTCAATCCTAGTTTCTTAATGGAATGGTCTGGAATTATCCATTAGATAACCACTTGCACCGGCTTTATTGCGTTTCAATCCTAGTTTCTTAATGGAATGGTCTGGAATAAGTCATTGGTATTAGTAGAGGAAACCGAATATATTGGTTTCAATCCTAGTTTCTTAATGGAATGGTCTGGAATGATCAAGGTAAAAGTAGAACAACCACAATTAAAATAGTTTCAATCCTAGTTTCTTAATGGAATGGTCTGGAATAAGTTTATGTTCCTCTATTATTTCCTTTACTGTGATGTTTCAATCCTAGTTTCTTAATGGAATGGTCTGGAATTTTTAGCCGGTTACGGCCACGGTGTAGACCCACAAGAGTTTCAATCCTAGTTTCTTAATGGAATGGTCTGGAATCCGCAATGACCACTTCAGCCAATAGATCCATTCCTTGTTTCAATCCTAGTTTCTTAATGGAATGGTCTGGAATTCTGAGTTTGCGCCCGTCATCTTCGCCTGAATACTCGTTTCAATCCTAGTTTCTTAATGGAATGGTCTGGAATTTCTTATTACGTCAATTGCTTTCATAGGGATAATATGTTTCAATCCTAGTTTCTTAATGGAATGGTCTGGAATGCTGTTAAATGATTATCTGCCACTTTAGGACATTGAGTTTCAATCCTAGTTTCTTAATGGAATGGTCTGGAATACAAAGATTAGCCCTTTTTGCCCTGGAAACCCCAGGTTTCAATCCTAGTTTCTTAATGGAATGGTCTGGAATACGGAAAATTTGATACATAATACTTGTATATGTCAGTTTCAATCCTAGTTTCTTAATGGAATGGTCTGGAATTTAATACCGGGAAAGAGTTTTATAGTTTTAGGATTTTGTTTCAATCCTAGTTTCTTAATGGAATGGTCTGGAATGAACGTTGTAGGAAACATTATTAACGAAATAGAAGCGTTTCAATCCTAGTTTCTTAATGGAATGGTCTGGAATTCTGATACATAAGGCAGCCAGTTTTCATCTATTCTGTTTCAATCCTAGTTTCTTAATGGAATGGTCTGGAATCCGATTGGTTGCCCAGAACCTTTAATCATATACTCTCTGGCAATTTCTTCAACTTTTAAAATTTGCTTTTTCAATATGTCAAAGAACCTAAAAACCATATATTTCAAGTGGTTTCCGTATTCGCCTTTTCCCGTTATAACTGCCATAAACCTAAAAAATAAGTTGTTCAAAAATAAATTTATACACGGAACGCCTATTTAATACAAATGTTCCTGTAGGTACAATTTACACATCTTTTCTTAAATTTAGTGGCTTTTGGGAACTTGTTTTCTTCAATAATTTCAAGCATTTTTTCCATACTGGTTTTGATTTCCAGTTTCGTTTCCGCAGGAATAGAAACTTCAACCAGTTTATGTTTGCTACGCGTATATACCAAAAATCCCTTCTCCACCTTTGTATTAAAAGTTTCTTCAATTAACACCGCATAACAATAGAGTTGCTGTTTATAGGTATCATAAACCTTATCTTTCCAAAGGGCAAATTTATAATCGAGTGGGGCATAAGTACCATTAGTTAGTTGTAAGACTTCATCTACTTTTCCACGCAATCCATCAATTCCCAAGTATTGATCGGTCCATTTATTATTTACCCCAATTTTTTTGCGCAAATATTCCTTATTTCGTTCTAATTTCTCATTATGTATTTCACGTCCACGATTGACTTTATAGAATTTATCTTCGTACTGCGGAATTCGAAGCACATATTCAAAATACGTAAAGCGTGGGCAATACAGGTATTCAATTATTTGTGAAGGATAAAAACTTTGCATCAGAAAAATAATGCTTTTACTTCATCGGTAACCAGTTTTTCATCAAATGCCTGGCCCATCATCGTACATTCATTTAGTTGTTCTTTATTCATCCTGAAAATATAAATCTTATCGGTATCTTCATTGATCACCTTTTCAATTTGCAGTTCCAGGCTATCTTTTTCATTTGAGTTTAAGGTTCCTAAAAAACAGGAATATTGTACACGATATAAACCTGCGTGCTTGCAAGCTTTGGAAACAAAGTTTCTTGAGCTGTCATTTTTAATATCATATAAAACCCAGATGATCATAAATTTATTTTTATTCAATTAAACTATTGGCAAATCGATGCGTTTCCAACTGCACCGCATTTAATCGAGTTTGCAACCTACCTTTGTATCGTATTTTCTCACTATCGAGATATTCAAGATATGGCGCCACAAAAAATGCTTTTCCCTCTTCATTAAGTGAATAACCACCGGTAAATTCTGAAAAATAATTCTTGTTGATTTTCTTTCCTGTAAATAGCCTGAATACAAACCTATCGGCATAAATACGATAGGGTTCTATAAAGTCGAAAACCAGGCTTTTGGAATTATAATCGTCCCGGTGCATAAAACCCACAAAAGGATCTAAACCGGCGAGCATTAATGCCTTTTCTATACGACTGTATAAAATACCATAGGCATAATTAAGCATAGCATTAAATTCATCTTGAGCCGGGCGAAAACTTCTGCCTTTAAACGCAAAAGCCTCTGGAATACAGGTAGAAAGGGCTTCAAAATAATGCCTTCCGGCAGAACCTTCCCAGCCTCTAAAGGATTCGGCTACTTCATTGATTTCTTTAGCCTCGCTTTCTAAAATTTTTCTTCGAAACTCTAAAATAGCCCTGATTTTAGTATCCAGGAACTCATGTAAACTTGAACGGTGTTTTTTGAGATCTTGTAAGAAATCGGACTGGTTTTCCAATTTAATCCCCAGCCATAGTTTAATCCATGTTACAGCCGTGGGGTCTAGAGAAGCTTTTAATTGTTCTTTTCTTATTTTAGTGGTACTTCCCAGTTTACTATGCCAGAAACGCCCCATGGGGTGCCCGTCATTTTCTACAATTACAATATCGATATTATGTTTTAAAGCCAGAGCAATGGCATCGGTACTAAGTGCAGCGCCTTTGCTCATTATAAAAGAGGTGATTTTATGTGCAGCAATATGGTTTACTTTTACCGGTTGTGATTTATCTTCCCGAATTTTAATCTGGAACATATCATCCTTTACGTGTACATAAGCACCATAAGTATTGATGAAGATTTGCATTTAAATTCGTTTTATAGTGCCAAATCCCCGGGAAACAGCTTTACCCAATCCTATTTCATCTGGAAGCAAGGCATTTACAATAAAACTTCCCGAAAAGGCAATCATTTTGTTTTCTTTAAACTGCGTGCTTTTTTCTTCTACAGTCACTTTTGCCATTAAACGTTCACTGGAATTTAATTCCACCCCGGTATTTCTAAAAAAGCTTAAAATATGTCCTACTAAAATGGCATTCAACATATCCTGTTTTTCTACTTCGCTTTCCAATTTATGATATTTGGCATAATTGGTTTGGTTCAGCCCCATCCACAAAGTAGAAAATTGATATTCTTGCAGGCTATTGCTATATCCTGTTTTTTCGTTTGTAAGGGCTATATTTTTAGTGTTGATGCTAAATTTTTGCTCATTAATATTCAGTTCTTTAATTTTTAAAAATAAGCTTGGCAGTAATTCAGCTCCTTCTTCAATACCAATTAGGGTGGGTACGTTATTGATTACTTTATATTGAATACTGGGGTATTTATACCTAAACCGGCCGTCTTCGTAATGGTTGTGTAGCATTGGAGAGTGCTCTTTAAATAAGTTTCCAAAATAGCCCCGAAGTTTATGGGCATCCCTGGTTTGCAATTTAATTTCTGGGAATTTAATACGACATATTTGTAATTCCTGAATTGTTGAAGATGTTGTCATTTTTTTCCTTGTTTTAGTGGAGTTGGGTTTATTAAAAAGTATATGCGTTATTTTCTTTTATATAATCTCGATTATAACCAGTTTTTGTGCTATATCTAGATCCTATTTCACTTTTCGGTACTAGCAAAATGGATTCTTCATATTCATTTACCGTTTCTAAACCTTCACAAAAATATATTGGAACGGAAATTATATGTTGCTGAAATTTCAACTTCCAATCTTTATTATATTCCTCCTTGCTAATCTCATTTGTTATCTTTTGTAGATATTTTTGTAAGATTTCTGAAGAAAAATCATCTATTTCTATATAAACAGCGGCATATCTGTCTGACTCTTCAATTATGCGAAATGCGGAAACTGGTAATAACTTTTTATCGTCAGCATCGTACTTTAAAGTCTGCATTGAATTAAAATAAGCGCGTGCATCAGAGAAGGAGCTTTTTTCTGAAATCCCATCGAAGTATTCGGTTATTAATTTTAAATATTCTCTTTCATTAAAATGATTTTGCCGTTCCAGTGATTTTTTTGCCTGAATATAGGTTAAGCGACCATAAACCATTGTTGTTGCTATTGTATCGAAATCAACAATATATAGTGGTGAATGCGGTTTATCAGGGTTATTATTTCTGTTAATCCTTCCGGCTACCTGAATAATAGAATCAATAGGGCCAATATCCCGAAAACCCATGTCGAAATCCAAATCCACACCGGCTTCAACAACTTGTGTGGCAACTAAAATGGGAGCTTTGTGTGCTTGAATATCGTCCTTTATCTCTTGAATACGTTGAAGTCGATGGGCAGGAATGATATTGGTTGATAAATAAAAGATGGGATTTTCAAAATCATTTTCATCCAAATAGCTTTGAATAGCATCGAATATTTCAATAGAACGTTTAACTGTATTGCAAACAATCAAACAAGATTTATTTGAACTCCATTTATCCTCAAACACAGATGAAACAAATTCTTGTGTTCTGTTTTCTTTTTCTTCCTTTAAATCATTTAAAAGCGGATGAATTGAGGTTCGTTGGAAAAGTGCGAAAACCTCTTCATAATTGATCAATAATTCTTTTGGCAAAATACTTTCTCCCTGCTCTTTTAAAATTTCTTGTTGTGCGAGTTCAAATATTTTGGGTCGTGTAGCCGTCATTAAAATGATGCGTGATTTTAAAAACTTTGATAGATAAAATAAAGCAGCGCCCAATAGCGGCATTTGATCCAGACGAAGCGTTTGTACTTCATCCAAAATTATTATAGCATTTGCGAAATGATTGAATTTCTTTAGCAGTTTATTCCGGTTCCCAATTAAGGTTTCAAAAAACTGCACAAAAGAGGTGATCACCACATCGGCTTGCCAGGTGTCCAATGCCATCAGTTTTTGATCGTATCCTTGTTCAGCACCATCAATATTTTCCTTTTGATCGCTTTTGCCGAAAACATCGGCATATTGATAATGTCCTAATATATTGATGTTTTGTTCCCCTAGTACTTTATTATATTCACTTAGCGCCTGCTCAATGATATTGATAAATGGCAGAGCATAAATAATCCTGGATTCTACCCCAGAATTTTCTTTGATTTTATCTTTGAGTTTCAATGAGAAATCAAGTGCAGTCATTGTTTTTCCAATTCCCGTGGGAGCGGTGAGCGTGAAAATATAGTGTTCTAGAATGTCAGTTTGGTCCAGATTGGAAATGACAATCGCCCGACAGTAATTTCTTAATTCGTTATTATTTAAAATTTCCAAATTTTTATTTAGACGATTCGGCTTTCCAAAACGATCATCAACAGAAGATGGTTTTATGGATTTTAATTTATAAGGTATAGTATCCGAAGCATCTAGCTTATCACCTTCTATCAACAATGAAAATAAATAGTTGATCAGATAGTAATCTTGAATAGAGGCATATTTTTTGCCCCAATATTTGAAACCTTTACGCAGTTTTTTTTCTTCTGAGTAAAAAACCAAATCCTGAAGTTTATGGATACCAAAATCTCTCTCAATTGGGGAAAAATTCAGCATCAAATCCTCTCTTTGTTTTTCTATTATTCTCTCCAAATCATCCCCTAATTTTGAAGAAACTTCAAGTATATCTATAAGCGGACTGTGGTGTAGAAAAATTATATAGAGTGCTAATAGAGCCTTTTTCTGCTCCTTTTCCTCTAAATAGTTATATGCCACAAAACCTCCCAATCTAGCGTGTTGCTTTAACTTAAAATCTATAGGTTTTTGATTTAAAACATAATTTTGAAAATAAGAAGTGTACTTACCCAAATCGTGAAAATCAACAACGATTTCCAGTACTTCCTTTAACTCCTCATTGCTGTAACCTAAGGACAAGTTTTCAGCTAAATGAAAAAGGGCTTTATTTTTTACCCCATTAGTATGAATATGCAACTCTTTAGAGCCGTAGGTTGTTCCATCCTTATCTATTTTGCTATGAGAGAAATAAATCATTCGTCCACAAATTGAATGTTCAGTTCGCTGGTTTTACTTTTTAACACATAATAAAATGTATTCAGCTTAATCCTCAAAGGATGTGGAGTAATTGAAAACAGCAAGCGGTTCATCTTACGCACTTCCCGATTTCCGTTAGCTATAAAATCTCCCGGAAGCATATCTTCTTCTACAAAATTGTAATTTTCATATTCCTCTTTGTCAAACCTCAAAACTTCCACCATATCAACAGGTATTGCAGAATGTATATCTACATAATCATTCTGTTTTTTGATTTCAATCTCATTGTGCTTATAAATTTGAATATTCGAAAGCCTTGCCGTAAAATTTGCTGTTCCCAAGGTGATATTGTAAACTGGTTCCTTTATTAGTAGATGAGTTTTAATAGAGTCATAAACCGATTTACCAGAATCGCTCGCTTTTATAAAAACCTGATAAGAAACGTTACCTTTTGCCAGATCCCAAGCCGTAATAACCTCAAATGGTGTTTGGATCCTGCCACCTTCTCCACGAAAATCTGAAGACCAGCTTTTTGCCATATCTCCCGAACTTTTGATGCTTAAAAAATTGAGCCGATGAAAACTTTTCTTTAATGGGTTGAGGACCCGAATTCCAAACTGGATGTTTTCGGAAGCCAAATCCTCGTAATACGAATCTTTTGGCCATCCCATTGCGGCGGCAACAATTCCCATTAAGGTAGTTCGTGGTGGAATAGAAAAACTAAAGGCGGAATTATTGGCGTAATACTTTCTAAAATGCGCCATTTTACCACTAATTTCAAAACTTAATATCTCCATAACAGTAGGTTTAAAATGAAACTTCTGTTATAGTGAAAAATCAAAATCGGCAGAGGTTTTTACAATTACGTCCTTGATTTTATTTTCCCCGTTTTTATCATCGGAAATCAATTTTTTTAATGTACTTAAATCAATTGATAAATCTTTAAATTTCCGCACTTGCTTATCGGTTATCCCTTCTTTAGGTTCGGTTTCTACAAAATTCCGGAGATCACCAAATTGTCCGTTAGAAACCCCCTCTTTATAAACAATTTCTATATATAGTTTTGGATACTGGTTCAATTTAGATCTTGTGGGGGATGCGGGAATGCTTTCCCAAATCGCCTTTCTAAATTCAGTTACATCTTCATCGGTTAAACCTGTTGTTTTTGCAGCCGGGGCGTTAATTGTTCCATTAAAACCCAATAAACTATAATGTACCCGGTAGTCTTTACCGAACGTACTGCTATCATCATTCATAATAGTAACAATTGAACTCGAATCAATCAGTTCTACTTTATTAAATGAATAACCCCAATTTAATTGAATAGGTCCGGTATAAGCTTTAGTAAATCCGCCTACGGCAAAAGCACTACCAAACATTCTAATATCAATAAATTTTTCTCTAACTAAATAAGCCAAAAGCTCATAGTTTACTTCCTTCTGCTTGAATTTCTTGTCGGTAATAGCTTTCCAAACGCTTTCTGCATCTTTTTCTTTAGCAATAATATCGGTATATACTTTTAGTGCTTCGGGATTATTTTCAAAGGCTTTTTCTAGTTCCCCTTCATTCTCCACAGTTCTTTTCACTACTGCTTTCAGCTTACTATCTACGCTCACCTTAGATTCACCTTCCATATCGACAAAGACAACTTCATCTTCATTACTCGCTTTTAGATAATCCCTAATAAACCGCTTAACTCGGGTATCGGTTACGAGATTAGTTTTTGTGTCGTAATCCATTCTAGGCTTGTTTTCCTGATCTGGATCACCATTAGGATTGCATTGAATAGCTTCATAAACGAATAGAAAATCAGATGAATTGGTAATACTTTGCTTCATAATATTTTATTTTGATTGATTTAAATAGTTTCTTGGGTTTCCTTTTCAGCAAGTTCTTCGTTATCTTTGACACCTACTCCAAATGAGTAACCGGTTAATAGGAAAAAGACAGCTTCCTGAGGACTCATTTTCCAGTCGTTAAAATTGAAATGTTTACCAAATTCATTGTCTGTAAAAACAACCTTTCCAATAGAATTATACTGCTTTGCCTTTTCAATTAAAGAAATACGAAGCCGCTGAATATCCTCTTTGTCCATTCCATTGAAATTGACTTTCTGAATAACCGTTTTTGTTTTCCCTTTTTGAATGTATTCCACAGCATTTAGCATTCTGCCCAAATAGAACATTGCCTTTTGTTCCTGATTTAAAGACATCTTAGAAAAGAATTCTTGAATTGCCTGTTCGTATTTATTTTCCGATTTTTCTTCGGTTGGATTAAGTGAAGTTTCTTCCATATCGATTAGGTTTAGTTTTTTAAGGAATTGAAAAAAAGCATGGTATTTGAAAACGCTTTCACGAACAGCTAAAGAAAAATAGTCTTTTGGACTTTTTTGCACATTAGTGTAGCTACCATACCGTTCAAAATAATGACATAAGATAAGCTCTACAAAATAGTCATATAGAATAGTTTTATTTACCTTCCTGTTTTCGAGGATGGTTTTAAAAAGTTCCAATGCTTTATTCTTCTTTTCCTTATCCTTACGTAATGGAATTATTTTGAAAATAGAATTAAAGTTGAAATTTCTAGGCAAGCGTTCTTTAAAATCATAATCATATTGCGTCATCACTTTATCCCAATCTACGAAACTTGCCTCTCGAAATTCCCAATTGATATCATTAAAAACATTTAGTAGTTTACTAAAATGAAAATTACTTACATCTTTAATAACTTCAGTTGATTTAAAGAAATTACCATCCGATTCGAAAGCAACGAAATTTAACCAGAAAATTTCATTATCTATTTCATCTTGAACATCTTTAGAGAATTTATCTAATCGATTAATATTAAATAAGATATCAGATTTTTTATGAATGCCATTTAAAGCCATTTCTAAATCTATGTCAGATTTATTTTGAAATTGTGGAATAATTACATGGTCTAAATTTGCTATTCTTACTTTGTATCCGTGATTCAGTAAATAATCAGATGCATAATCTAGCTTTTCTTGGTTTTCGCTGCTTACCTGGTAATTAATGGGAAAATTCTTCTTACTAAAAACTGAAGCATAATTCTTAGTTTCGGTCACAAACATTTTGTTTAGACTGTAACGGCTTGTAAGATTTAATTCTTCTACACTTTCTTCCATCTCACCACTGGCGTAACAAAGTTTTTGCTTTGTAGTTCTGGTACTTTTATTATTTGAATCTCCAAAAAAGGAATATTTTAAAAAGGCTTTGTATTCAGGAATTTCAGAAAATAAAATTGGCTTGCTGAAACCAAATTCTTTTGCTTTAATTTGAACGGTTGCAAAAACAATATTTTCGTTTTTCCCTAATTCAAAGCTTTCATTAATTTTACGAACATCAACCAATCCTTTTGATGAATGCACCGTCATCTGAAGAAATTTATCTTTTAACGCAAAAATCTGAGACAATAAATCCTGTAAATTTTCTGTTAATAATTTTAGACTGGTCTTTTTAAAGGATTCAACTAGTTCCCCATTCTCAGTATCTGATCCTTCCTTTCCAAAAAACGTTTTATATATCTGATTGATTTTTTTGGCAGGAACCGAGGTGTATATTGCTTTGTTATTACCCCCTTTTATTTTTAACGGAAAAGTATTTTTAATTTTTTCTTCATCATATTCCCTTAAATTTTCTTCGCTAATAATGACCACTTTTGCATCTAGGTCAAAAATAATAGGAAGCGTATAATTTATAATGGGATTGCCATATCTGTCTTCCCATTCTGCTTTTGGATAATCAAGAAAACGGTCCCATTCGCTTTTACCCTGACTTTGCCATTCACCTATTTTTAGTAATGTTTGAAGCATAAATTTTGTTAATTCCGTTAGTTAGAGACTTCTAAGGTTTACAACCTTTGAAAATCAATTATTTAAATGATATATAAATAGGATTATTCCGTTGAGAAAATATTTAAAGCGGCCTTAACAGGGCGCTTTTATTTTTTGGAATAGTAGGGTAGGCCAAAATATATTAACATAATTACTAAAAATAATTATAAACTCCTACAAAAAATAAGGAAAAACCCGTAGTTAAATAAATGGGGGACTTTTGTAAGCTTCCTCTAATTAGAACTGCTTGGTTATCTAAAAATATCATTTTTCATTCTTCTGGCACTACGGCCAAAAGAATGAAATTTGGCGTATTCTACGAGGGTGCAATTTCAACTAATGCGTAACTGACTCATCATCAGTTTCTTTTATGCTTTTGCTTATTCCAATTATTAAATTTCTATACCCAAGGTCAATATCGTTTAATTTTTCTTTTGAGTTTTTGTCAATATTACAAATGTCATATATAAATAAGCAGGTTAAATAAATTGCTAATCGAGTTATTGGGTCGGTGTAATCTTTTGAAATAACTTTTCCTCTAATTCTTTTAAACTCTTCGATAGCTGGAAAGTTAGAATGAGTGTGAATTGATGAATGTTTGTAGGTGTTTATAAAAGCCCTAGTTCTACAACAATGTTTAACTAATCCAATTATTTGCAAAACTTTTACTTTGTTTTCCTCAATTAAAAATTTCCAATTTGATTTTCTTTTCTTTGGATCAAAAATTTTAGTAAAATGATTTTTTGGTATTTTCGCTAAAAATTCGGAGGCCTCAATTTCTTTAATTGTCGTTGAAATCTCATTTTCCTTTTCCTCAAGAATTTTTCTACGTTTCGAAAGTCCGTTAGGTCGATTTCATATTTTTTTCTTGTTAGAGTCCGTCTAGTTTCCATAATAGAAACCGGAAATGTTTTTCGCTATTGGTTTTTGGTTCTGCAAAAATGTGATTGAACGCAACATAAGTTTCAATGAGAGTTCGAATTGTTGTATTGACTGTAAACAAATCATATCCATTCATTCTCCTTTGTTCTCCAGATTTTTTATGTTCAATTATTCCACTTGATAAATGAAAAAAAGATGATGAATGAATTGCAAATTTATCAATTGGATATCTCGGTTCGAATTGTGCCAGTGATTTCGGTCGGTTAGTGCCAGGCATTTCGGTTCAAATTGTGCCACTTTTGGCTGTTAGTTGAACCTATACCGGTTCGATTTGTGCCACTTTGAAAGATCAAGTAACTCATACCTTGTCGCTTAAAAACAAGCGATATGGCCAATACACTTGATCC